>CAZABZ010000135.1:0-3585 GCA_964483535.1 uncultured Planctomycetales bacterium
CGCCGCAGGTCGTGATGAGCTGGTCCATCTCAGCGGCCTCATCCTCAGGGGACCAGCTGCTATGGGCATGTTCGATGACCACGGCTAATACAATTTTTTCTTTCATAGTCTCCACTCATTCTATTCGGCCATTGTATTTCCTTCGCAGGCACGCTCGCCGCATCCAGCGATGCGGCTTCGCTAGTCACCAGGCTGATTTGCCCCGCCTTCGGCGGGGACCATGCCAAATCAGCCTTCCACTACCTGCTCAGAAAACACAATGTCCTCATAAACGCATAATCGTAAAGAACAAATTTATCTCTTATAACGCACCTGCAATAATATCTGCCACCTGCTCTGCGGTCTGACCCTGCGCAATGTCTATCCACGTCAGACGCTTGTCCCTTCGAAACCATGTCAATTGACGCTTGACATAATGACGGGTATGGAGTTTCATCAAATACTTGGCGCGCTCAAGATCATATTCCCCTTTGAAGTGCCCCAGGAGTTCAGGAATGCCGATAATCTTGCGCGCGGTCAGGCTTAAAGGCAGGCCCTCGACCTTCTTAATCTCCTCGAGAAGCCCCTTCTCGAACATGCCCTCCACGCGCGCTTCTACCCGTTGGTAAAGCTCCTGACGCGGCCGATTAAGAGCAAAAATCTTAATTGGCATTTTGCCCCACAGGCCCTCGCGCTTCTCTTGCAGTCTCGACAAAGGCTGCCCTGTCGATAATGCCACTTCCAACGCCCGGATGATCCTCTGGGGATCATTAGGGTGGATTTTTGCCGCCGCTTGCGGGTCTAAGGCTTTGAGACGCTCATGCAAAAAGCCCGGGCCTTTAGCGGAAAGGTCTTGGGTCAATTCTTCCCTTAAATTATCTTTGGAAACTGTCCCCTCAAAAATGCCATCGAGCAAAACCGACATGTACATGCCGCTTCCCCCGATGATCAAGGGCGTTTTCCCTCGGGCCTGTATGTCCTGGATAGCCGACACGGCGAGCTGGCGATAGCGTGCCACATTAAAATCTTCAGTTACTGAAAGTATGTCTACCAAATGATGCGGGACAAGAGCGCGGGCCTCAATTGATGGTTTATCGTTGGCAATCGAGATTTCCCGATAAACCTGCATGGCATCGCAACAGACAATTTCAGCGCCTTTATTGAAAGAACGACTTACGCCCAAGCCTATCTCGGATTTCCCGACGGCAGTTGGTCCGACGATAAAAATAAGGGCAGGGTCTTTCAATAGGCACAATTGCTTCGACATCGAAAGTGTTTAAACAATTCCTACGGGTAAATGAGCGTGGGATATCCTAACTTATCTAATCGTTTTTTCAAATCCTCGGCGTCCTTAAGCGAGCTCATTTGCCCCACGCGCACACGGTAATATTTCTGCCCGTCGGAAGCGGCGGTCTCGACCACATAGGCATACTGCCCGCTGCCTTTTAAATCATGGATTAAATTAAAGGCCCCTTTTTTATTTAAAAATGACCCCACCTGGACCGCGAAATATTGTTTTTCTTCCAAGAGCTGTTTAGCAACGGGAGCTTCCGGGCTCTTAGGGAACTCATTAATGATCTTATTTAAATATTGATCGGCATCTTCCCATCGCATTAATTTTAAATCAGCTCCGGCGAGCTTAAAATAAATTAAACTCAAAAATGAAGAATACGGGCTCTTTTTAAGCAATTGATTGGCTGTGCCAAGGGCATCCGTGTAAAGACCATCTAAATAAAATCCTTCGGTCAGGCCCAGCGCGGCCTTATCATAAATGTCCTGTGATGGATGAGTACGCATGATACTCTGAAAAGTACTACGGGCATCGGCATATTCCCCCAGGCGCAGTTGTGCCAGGCCATAATAATATTGCGCCTCGGTGCGCTGGGCGGGATTATGGCTGTCTTTAAGGATCCGGGAAGCCAAATTTTTGGCTTGCGCGTAATCTTTGTTCATCACCGCGGCTTCAATGTCCGGCAATGCCGCATATGCCAGGGAGCCGCTCACCATCAATACAAAACACAAAAGAAGTTCTCTCATATTATCCTTCCTGCCCCGCTTATTTTAGCGGGGTCAACGCTTGATTGATGTAGTATATCAATTTTTTTGCCTCCTATGCAATCTTAATCTGAAGATATATTCCTAATCGCTGTAACTTCAATCGGTTTGATGCCTATAAGAGAATTGGTCAAAAAGGCAGCATCAGATTTTCTGAGGATTTCCGGCGTCAAATTTCTTTCTTTCACAGGAATTTTCAGGTCCCCTGCTTGTTTAAGGACTTGCCGGCGGGTGATCCCGTTCAAACAACCCGAAGACAATGGAGGCGTATATAAAACTTTATCTTTAATCCAAAAAATATTCGCCCGGGTGGCTTCGAAAATAGTGCCGTTGCGATTAAGCAAAAGCGCTTCATCAAACCCTCGGGCAAAGGCTTGGGTCTTCGCCTGGTAGAATAACTCATAGTCTAAAGATTTGAGATCGGCCAAACGGTCATTAGCGGCACGGTTGGTTTTGATCAAACAAACGCGATAAGCCCGCTTATCAGAAACTTTATACGGCAATGCCACGCCCATCACATGCGTTTGTTTGCCTGCCTGCCAAACCATCAGCCTTACGCGTCCGCGAAGACAATGATTGCGGCGCAATACTTCCTTTAATACCGATGGATCAATGGGTGGTGTTTTGATGCCTAAAATCTTTAGCCCTAAGCGCAAGCGCTTTAAATGCAAAGCAGTGTCCAGCACCGCCCCTTTTATGCCCAGCATGGTTTCAAAAACGCCTTTTGCCTTAAAAACGCCCGGGGTGAAGGCCTCGATAATTTGAGCGTTTACTTTGAGGTATTTGCCGTCGAGGAAGATTGTTTTCATAAAAAGGATTGATTTAGCGTCTCAATTAACGGCTTGGCCTTGTCTAAAGTCTCCTGCCATTCGGCCTGGGGCTTGGAATCCGCCACAATCCCGCCGCCGACGTGAAAAGTAATTTGTTTAGGCTTTAAAAACATGGTGCGTATCATCACGTTAAAATCCATGTCCCCTGAAAAACTCATATACCCCAACGCCCCGGTATACAGGCCGCGAGGGCCGCGCTCCAATTTCTTGATGATTTTCATCGCCTCAATTTTAGGGCATCCGGTAACGGAACCGCTGGGGAAGGTGGCTTGCAGCAGATCAAAGGGACCACAACCCCTGCGCAGGCGGCCCTCAACCGTCGAGGTTGCTTGAAAAACGGACGCATAGGTCTCGATGGTCCGCATGACCTTGACTTTCACTGATGAATAATCACAGACCCTGCCCAGATCATTGCGCTCCAGGTCCGTGACCATCAAAAGCTCGGCAATTTCCTTGGGGCTCTTTTGCAATTGCTCTTTTAATCTTCTGTCCTGGCCCCTGGTTTCCCCACGGGGCCTTGTCCCCTTCATCGGCTTGAGAAGGGCAATGCCATTTTGCAATTTTAAAAAACGCTCCGGTGAGGCGCTTAAGATCACCTGCCTGCCGTCATCAAAATACGCCCCAAATTCCGACGGGAAAAACCGGCGCAAATTCTCGTAAATAGCCGCAGGCTCTGGGTTGTCGGGCCTCAAAGGCACCTGCATTTTTATTTGATGCGATA
>CAZABZ010000136.1:0-1776 GCA_964483535.1 uncultured Planctomycetales bacterium
GATCCGGGATTTATCTCGACGGTTAAAAAAGCATTGGACAGATGACGGTTTTAAGGTGATAATTTAATAAACCAAACAGCCATTGGGATGAATTTTTTCCGCCAAAACACTAATTGCTACTTATTGATTCCTGGACAAGTCAGGAGCAAAAGCACGCGTTTTGGCTCTAAAAATTATCCCAACGTCTGTTTGGAGAAATAGGATCATCAACAGGGAGAAAAAGCATATGGGTTTTCAAGGTGGACAAGGTGGTAGAGGTGGGTATGACAGAGGACCGCGGGAAATGCACAAGGCTGTTTGCGCGGATTGTAAAAAAGAGTGTGAAGTCCCGTTTAAACCAAGAGAAGACCGTCCGGTTTATTGCAAGGACTGTTTTTCAAAGCATAAAGATAGCGGCCGCTGATTTTCAAAAGCTTCTTTGCGAAAGAATTCAAAAGCCCGTCAGGATATCCCTGGCGGGCCTTTTTAAGTAACATCTAAAGAAGGAGCTCGTATGAGGGCGAGATTTATATTCTTTTCATTGGGGTTGATCGCTTTTTTGGGTTTCGCTACAGGGAGCGTAGCACAGCAGCAAACAGATCAACAACAGGCGACACAGGAACAGTTACAACGGCAGCAGGCCGTTGAGCAACAGGCAGCAGATCAACAAGCAGCAGCGCAACAAGCGGCAGCGCAACAGATAGCACAGCAACAGGAAGCACAGCAACAGGCAATTCAGCAACAGGAACAGAGAGAACAGCAACATTAAAAATATTGCCCGACCCATCAAATGACATTTTTAAAGAAAACTTTAATGTTAGTCTGCGTATTGTTGTTATGTATAGCCCAAATCGGCTGTGCCTTGATACAGGTGCCTCTTGATCTTCTTGGTTCTGTTGTTAGTTCTGCGGTGAGCATTGGGATCGCCGCTGCTCCCTATGCCGCTCCTTTCTTTATGTAAGGGAAAATGACTGATCTGGCCAGAAAATCCATCATTGGTTTTATACAACTTATCATCGGTCTGGGGGTCCTTCTTTTTGCTCCGGCATGGACAATGGATTTCTGGCAGGCATGGGTCTATATATTTATTTTTGGCACATCCGTTGTACTGATATTCGCCTATTTATATAAGAATGATCCGAAGCTCCTCGAGCGCCGGTTGAACAGGACAGAGAAAGAAAAAAGTCAAAAGCGGATACAGCTTTACATATACATGGCATACATTAGTGTATTGATTCTTCCTTCACTGGACCGTCGTTTTTTGTGGTCAGATGTTCCGTTTTTAGTGGTGATGGTAGGGGACGTTTTAGTAGCGCTCGGGTATCTCATCATCTTTTTTGTGCTCAAGGAGAATACATTTGCCGCCACGACGATTGAAGTGACCCCTGATCAAAAAGTCGTTTCAACGGGACCGTATGCGGTCATTCGCCATCCTATGTACGCGGGGGCGATCATTATGCTTTTGGGTACGCCTCTTGCGCTGGGATCATGGTGGGGGCTCCTTATTTTTATCCCGATAACCTTCATCATAGCGTGGCGACTTCTCGATGAAGAGAAGTTCCTGTTACAAGGCCTGTCCGGCTATAAGGAGTATTGTCAAAAAACCCGATACCGTCTGGCGCCATTTATTTGGTAAAGGCCTGTTGTATTATTTTTTGTTTGATTATCGGGCCGAGACAAGCTCGGCCCCTACTTCGGAGGGACATTATGAAAAGAGTTTTTGTTTTGTTGATGTGTTTGGTCCTATCGGGATGTGTTAGCACGTATGTTATTAAAGAAATTCAGGTCAAGAAGGAT
>CAZABZ010000136.1:1876-3573 GCA_964483535.1 uncultured Planctomycetales bacterium
CCTATCGGGATGTGTTAGCACGTATGTTATTAAAGAAATTCAGGTCAAGAAGGATGCGAATGGAAAAGTCATTGAGACGATCGAAACTGAACGCACGATCCAGCGAGGCCTTACGAAGGGCATGCAATTTGATTATTTGAAGAATAAACAGAGCGATGTGGCGCCCGCTATTATTTATTATTAAGGAACTCGGGCGGACACAAGGTCCAAGCCCCCACACACATAATTTTTTCTACCCATAAAATATAAATTGTGTTAATATTGAACCTTCTTTGGGGCCTAACTGGTGAGTGAGCGAACGACGGGCCCATAGCTCAGTCGGTTAGAGCAGGAGACTCATAATCTCTTGGTCCCTGGTTCGAGTCCAGGTGGGCCCATTTAAAATACGAACGGACGAGGGACTCATGGCTCAGTTGGTTAGAGCGTCGCCCTCACATGGCGAAGGTCGAAGGTTCAAATCCTTCTGAGTCCACCATTACAGGATAAACAGGGGCATATGACGGTGGCAGGTCAAAATCTGAAAGACCAAATTAGAAAACTCGTTGAGCTCCAGGTCATAGACGAGGAAATTTTCCGTTTTAAACGTGAACTGCGCGATAAACCCGTTGAAGTCGAGAACCTTAAAAAAGAATTTGAGTCCAAAAAGATCAATCTCAAGGCCCTGGAAGATAAATTAAAAGCGATCCAGGTAAAGCAGAAAGAATTGGAATTGGACCTTAAGGCCAAAGAGGAAACCATCGCCAAGACCGATGCCTCTTTGAGCCTTATCAAGACCAACAAGGAATACCAGGCCAGGCTTTTAGAAATCGAGAATTTGAAGGCCGATAAATCTTTAGTCGAGGAGAAAATCCTTTTGGGCTTTGATGAAGTGGATGCCGCGCGCCGCGCGCTGGAGGCTGAAAGAGCCACGGTGGCCCAATACGAAAAAGAATTTTACGCCAAAAAGAAACAGGTCGACGATGATATGGCTGTTATCGGCGATCAAATGAAAGTCAAAGAGTCTCAACGCGCGCGCATAATACCGGAAGTCAGGCCCGATTATTTAAGCCGTTATGAGCGCATACTGAATAATAAAGACGGCTTGGGCATTGTTAAAGTCGTTGACCATAGCTGCGGCGGTTGTTTTATGCATTTAACCGAGCAGGTGCTCAATGAGCTTAAAAAGTACGAGCAGATCATTGCCTGCGACATGTGCGCCAGGATCCTATATTTGGCCGATGAACTTTAGCTTATGAAACTGGAGATTTTTACCGACGGCGGCTGTTCAGGAAATCCGGGCGAGGCGGCCATCGGAGTGGTCATTAAAGACGGTGGGAAGACCATCAAGACCGTGGCCTTGTCCATCGGCCAAGGGACCAATAATATCGCGGAATACAAAGGCCTGATTCTTGGTTTGCAAGAAGCGTTGGCCTTAAAAGCGGATGAGGTCAGCTTTAAAACAGATAGTGAATTGATGTGCAAACAAGTGTCCGGCGCCTACGCGGTCAAGCATGAGAATCTAAAACCGCTTTTCTGTGAAGTTAAGCAGTTGGTCACGCGTTTTAAATCGTTTCAAATTACGCATGTGCCGCGCGAGCAAAATAGCGAGGCTGATGCGCTGGTCCGTCAGGTTTTTAAAAAAAGCAAGTCAGGATGGCCGCTCTGATGCTCATGGCGTCGGAGAGGAAAGTCCGAGCTCCAAAGGATAATGCATCCCG
>CAZABZ010000137.1:0-3494 GCA_964483535.1 uncultured Planctomycetales bacterium
ATTGTCGAGCGCGCCGGTAAGCTGGGGCTTAAGGCCAATATTTCGCGCGGGGTGGAACGCACGGTGATCGGGTTCATCGGTCCTGAAGATGCCTTGCGGGTCATTCCTCTGGAAGTTTTCCCCGGGGTTGACCAAGTCCTGCAGGTCTTGGCGCCGTATAAATTAGTTTCCCGCGAGTTCAAGAAAGAAAATACCGTCATTAAATTGCCTTACGGCACAATCGTGGGGGGCGCTAAAATCGCGGTGATGGCAGGGCCCTGTTCGGTGGAAAGTTATGAAAGCTTGCTTTCTATTGCCAGGAAGGTCAAGGCTTTGGGTGCCGGCATATTGCGTGGCGGGGCTTTTAAGCCGCGTACTTCTCCGTATGATTTTCAGGGCTTGGGAGAGGAAGGTTTAAAAATCTTGCAGGCAGTCGGAAAAGAAGTGGGCATCTGCACGATTTCCGAAGTCATGGACACCCGTCAGGTGGATCTCTTGGTAAAATACGTCGACATTCTGCAAATTGGGGCGCGCAACATGCAGAATTTTGCTTTATTGAAAGAAGTAGGGCAGATTAAAAAACCAGTGATGCTCAAGCGCGGCATGAGCGGGACCATCAAAGAATGGCTGATGTCCGCCGAGTACCTTTTAGCCAATGGTAATTTCGATGTCATGCTCTGCGAGCGCGGTATCCGCACCTTTGAAACCGCCACGCGTAACACGCTTGATATCAATGCTGTGGCTGTTGCCAAACGCCTGTCCCATTTGCCGGTGGTGGTGGATTCAAGCCATGGCACAGGCTCATGGGAGTATGTGGCCGCGGGGGCCCGTGCCGGTATTGCCGCCGGCTGCGATGCTTTGATGATCGAGGTGCATGAAAACCCCGAAGAAGCTCTTTCTGACGGGGCACAGTCTTTGATGCCGGATAAATTTCAGGAATTGATGGTCTCCTGCAAACGCGTGGCAGAGGCGGTTGATAGGACGCTCTAATATGGATCCCCGATTAAAACATTCGCCTGCACCCAGGCTTCAGTGGGCGGGGATGACAACATTAAGGAAACTATGTTTAATCGAAAAGAATTGTTTAGAAGGGTAGCGATTGTTGGTGTCGGTTTTATGGGGGCTTCTTTGGGGTTGGCTATTAAGAAAAAAGGCCTGGCCCGCGAGGTGATCGGTATCGGCCGTCAGGAAACTTCTTTAAGGGAAGCCACGGATTTGGGCGCTATCGATGAGGGGACTTTAGATTTTAATAAAGGGATAACGGCCGCGGATTTGATCGTGCTGGCCACACCGGTCAACACGGTTTTAGACATCATTGAAATTTTAGGCAAAGAACACAAGCGCGGGTGCATCATTACGGATTTAGGTTCTACCAAGGACGAGATCGTGGCGCGGGCTGAAAAAGTATTGCATCATTCGCTTTTGTTTGTAGGTTCCCACCCCTTGGTCGGTTCCGAGAAAAAAGGCCCTGCCAATGCCAATGCCCAGCTTTATGAAGGGGCTATGTGCGTGATGACCCCGACGGACAAGACCAACCGGTTGGCCCGCGAGAAAATCAAACAGTTCTGGACTCAATTAGGATCCTCGGTCAAATTTATGACGCCCCAGGAGCATGACCAGGTTTTGGCCTATATCAGCCATTTGCCGCATTTGATGGCATTTGCCCTGATGAAGGCCATGCCGGATAATGACCTGGGCCACGCTACTCAAGGACTAAAAGATACCACCCGGATCGCGGCCTCGGACCCTCAGGTTTGGAGGGACATCGCATTGACCAATCATAAACCAATCCTTAAGGCGCTGGATGAAGTTGTAAAAGTTTTGGCCGCGATGCGCAAAGCCATTGTGGCCCGTGATCAGGAAACATTGGCGGACATTTTTAAACAAGCCAAGGACAAACGGGGACGTTTGGATTAAGCCCATGCCAAGGGAACATTTAGTTATCACCTTAGACGGTCCCTCGGGTGCCGGCAAAAGTACTGTGGCCAAGGCCTTAGGCAGGGGGCTTGGCATTTCCTATCTTGATACCGGGGCCATGTACCGGGCGTTGACATTAAAAGCATTGCGTTTAAAAATGGATTTATCCAACGAAGAAGCCCTGAGCGCCCTGGCGGGCAATACCAAAATCACTTTTAAAGAAATGCCTGATGGTTCTCTGAACGTCACTTTAGACGGTGAAGATGTTGCCGCGGCGATCCGTGCCCCTGAGGTGACCAATAATACGTATTATGCCGCCAGGACATCGGGAGTGAGGGCATTGATGGTTGCCTGGCAAAGGGCCATCGGCCAAGACCGTTCGATTGTCACTGATGGGCGCGATCAGGGCACGGTGGTTTTTACGGATGCGCGTTATAAATTTTATCTGGACGCTGATCTGGAAGAACGTGTGCGGCGCCGTTATAAAGAATTGATTGCTGCGGGCAAGAGCGTTGATCTGGATCAATTGCGCGCTGATATGCAGGAGCGTGACCAAAAAGATTTTACCCGTGCCGTCGGCCCTTTAAAAAAAGCGCCGGATGCCATTACCGTTGATTCCACCGGATTAACGGTAGAAGAAACGGTTGATAAAATCATGAAATTGATCCATTTATGAGTAAGCATTCCAATATCCGCAATTTTTCCATCATCGCGCATATCGACCACGGCAAATCCACTCTGGCGGACAGGTTTTTATTGTTTGCCGGCGCCATCGACAAGCGTAATTTCCACAATCAGATGCTTGATGATATGGACCTTGAGCGCGAGCGCGGCATCACCATCAAGGCCTCAGCCGTGCGCCTGGATTATAAAGCCCAAGACGGGCAGAAATATATTTTTAATCTTATCGATACCCCGGGCCACGTGGATTTTTCTTATGAAGTTGAAAAGTCCCTGCGCGCCTGCGAGGGGGCCTTGCTGTTGATCGATGTCACTCAAGGGGTCGAGTCGCAGACCATTGCCAATTATTACCTGGCCATTGATAATAATCTGGAAATTTTACCTGTGATCAACAAGATCGACATCGCCAACGCGGATATCGACGAGGCTAAACGGCAATTTATTGACATCCTCAAGTTCAAAGAAGAAGACATTCAATTGGTCTCGGCCAAAGAAGGGTTAAACATCGGTGAGCTATTTGAGAAAATAGTGAAGTTTATCCCGCCGCCCGAAGGGGACCCTGAGGCTCCTTTGAAAGCCCTGGTTTTTGACATGAAGTACGATATTTACAAGGGCATCATCATTTATATACGCGTGTTTGACGGTAGCGTTAAGCCCGGGATGCGCATCCGGTTTATGAACGTGGGTAAAGATTTTGACGTGCAGGAAGCGGGGATTTTTGCCCCCGGCATTCAACCGGTCAAGGGGTTGACCGCGGGTGAGGTCGGCTATATCACCTGCAATTTGCATGACCCCAAAGAAGTCCGGGTAGGGGACACCATGACGGAGTTGGCCCGCCCTTGCCTCAAGCCTTTAGAAGGTTATCGCCAGCTTAAACCGTTGGTTTTCTGCGGGGTTTATCCGGTCAATGCCGGAGA
>CAZABZ010000138.1:0-3481 GCA_964483535.1 uncultured Planctomycetales bacterium
TTAGCTTCCTCAAGCTTAGCTTCTGCTTCTGCCTTTGCCCTGGCCTGACGCTCTTCTGCCTGACGTAAGAGTTCTTCTTTATGCCTTTTCTCCTGGGCTAACCTTTCAGCTTGTGCTTTAGCTTCCTCAAGCTTAGCTTCTGCTTCTGCCTTTGCCCTGGCCTGACGCTCTTTAAGTTCTTGGGCTTGCCGACGTTCGTCTGCTATTTTTTTCTGACGCAGATTCTCTTCTTGAGCTTCTATTTGCAGCTTTTGCTGATCAGTTTTCCATTGCTCAATACGCGCCATATATATCCTGGTCGATCTAAAACCTGGGAGTAATTTTTCAATATCATTAAATTTCTCCAAAGCCTCGTCCATATTTTTCTTATGAAACAAATCGATCGCTGATTTATATAAAACCCCTGCCCGCTCCTGAAAATCTATCATCTGCTGACGTTCTCGGGCTTCCAATTCTTGCTGTCGTTGGACTGCTTGTTTTATCCGTTCCACCTCTGCCTGTTTATTAATCGACTCCTGGCGCTCCCTTTCTTTTTCTTCGATCTGTGCCAGCCACATTGCTTTTTCTTTAATGAGGGCAGCCTCCTCTTCTTTCTGTTGATGTTCAATCTCAATGGCCCGCTGTCGGAAAGCCAAGGCGGCATTTGCCATGATAATATTCTGATCAATGCTCTTTAAATAACTGCGCGTGGATCGATAATCAGGAGCAATTTTATCAACATGTTCAAATGCATCTTTGGCTAAATCATATTTTTTCTGCTTATACAAATCAACCGCTTCTCTATAGGAAGCCTCAACTTTTTCTTTAAAGGCTTCCTTTTTCTTGAGCTGTCGCTGGCTTTCATTGATATACCCAGCCATTTCCGGGTCCTTGACGATGCGAATAGCTTTTTCAAAATAATCGCGGGCCTCATCGAGTTTCCCCGCGTTGGTCAACTCCATCCCCTTCTCATAATATTCACTGGCTATTTCTTCACGCTGTTGATAACGCTTAAGAATGGTTTGTTCGCTGGGCTCATCAGCAAAAGCAAAAACACCCACTGCGGAAAAAAGGAAGATCAATATATATATACGAAATATCTTATTCATTAATATTTATTTTACCACACCCTTGAGAGCGTCATCTACTAATACTTATATAATTTTCAACGATTGAAGCTTTAAAAGCAAATCACGGGCGATTCTTACGGAATTTTCAGATGATCCGCCATATTCCAAAAATACACAAAAAGCTATTCCCAACTTAGAAGACCGGGTGTAGCCAACAAACCACGAGTGGTTGGGTTTGCCGTGAATATTTTGGGCAGTGCCTGTTTTGCCATAAATATCCACCCCGGGAACTTCTTTTAAATCATGGGCTGTTCCTTGAGGGTCATCCACCACTGCTTTTAATCCTTTCTGTACCACTCGCCAGGTTTGATCACGCAATCTTACCCGCGGCCTTTTGGAAAAATCCATGATTGGGGTCTCTTGCCCTCCCACTGCCTTAACAACACGAGGACGCAAAATAACCCCGTCATTGGCTACCGCCGCTATCATCACCGTTAGTTGCAAAGGGGTTGTCAGCGTATACCCCTGGCCGATAGACAAATTCAAAACATCCCCTGTGTACCATGACCCGCCCACATCAGCTTTTGTCACTATATTCCCCTTGGCTTCAAAAGGTAAATCAACGCCTGTCCGGCGATTTAGCCCAAATGCTTTGGCAAAGGCGCCGATGATGGGAGGTGTCACGAGTTGACCGACGTGAAAGAAATAAACATTACAGGAATGCGCCAAGGCGGCCTCTAAATCCTGCACGCCATGCACATGCGAACAGCCGAAGCGCCTGGCCCCCACCATCATATATCCGGGACAATCATAGGTGGTGGCGGGAGTGATCTTATGAAGCTGAATAGCCGCCAGGGCCACCGGAATCTTAAATACCGAACCCGGGGGGTACTGGCCGGAAACACTGCGATCAAACAAAGGGGTCGAAGGATCGTTGAAATAGAAGCGTATATTTTCATTTTTACTTTTATCCGAAAAAACATTAGGGTCATAAGAAGGAGAGCTGACGAGAGACATTAGGTCTCCGTTACTTAAATCCATCACCACAATGCCTCCCTTGTGGCCGCTTAATAATTCCTGCGCGGCATTTTGCACGCGCTGATCAATGGTTAACACCACATCCTTGCCCGCGACGGGATCTTTTAGCCCAAGCAAGCGCACCTGCCGGCCTTGGGCGTCGACTTCGATCTGACGGCCCCCGGACTCACCTTGCAAAAACGCGTCATACCGTTTTTCAACACCGGTCTTCCCGACGAAGCTCAAGGGCGTATAGCCATATTGCTGGCTGTCCTCGATCTCCTCTTCATCGATTTTGCCCACATACCCTAAAACATGCGCGCCGGCCTCTGAAAAAGGATAATAACGCTCATACCCCTGCTGGACGATAAGGCCCGGATAAATAAATTTTTCTTCTTCGATCTTGACCGCCAGCTCACGGGAAATATCCTGGGCCAATATGACAGGGGCAAAAGGAGTGATTTTTTTACGTTGAAACTGGCGCTCAAGAAAATCCGGATCTTTATTAAGCATCTGCCCTAAATAACCAAACAATGCTTTTTTATCTTCCACGTCCTGAGGGACAACCCCCACATGAAAGACAATACGGTTATCCGCTAAAATAACACCGTTACGATCGTATATTTTTCCCCTTGGCCCGTCGGCAGGGACCACGCGAATACGATTATTCATGCTTTGGCGGTGATAATAGTCGCCATGAATGATCTGCATATAAAACAAACCGCAAATGATCAGACCCAGAAAGAAAGAAATAATTGACTGAATAAAGTTAAGGCGCATGTTAACTCTAATTCTTCAAGGAAAAAAAAGTGCTGATATTCTTTAACTGACTAAATACATACGTGGCCGCTATCAACGTTGTCAGCAGCTGCGGGGCTAAAAGATACAGCAATTGTTCCCTCAAATAAAAGGCATGGTTCATATTTGACGAATAACCATGAGTGTCCGGCATGAGGACCAAAACGGCCTGTACGAAAAAACATCCAACCACAACGAAAAAAGTGACTACTCCCCTGGAAAGTCTCGAGCCCGGCTGATACAAATACCGGCGCACAAAGGTCGTCAGGTAACTGCCTGTGATATACACCAAAACATAGGTCCCAAATGGGGCCACCCCTGAAGCGTCCTTAAATATTCCGCAAAAAACAGCGGCGATAATGCTAAAGCGTATCCCCAGATACAAATTAAAAAATATCACCACCAAAATCAAAAGCTCCGGCTTCCCCCACTTTCCCCAGAAATTATATAACAAGAATTCCAGGGCGAAGGCCAGGTAACAAACCAATGCTATGACCAAGACGCGTTTCATATTTCCCTTAGCAATTTTTCTTCCATCCTGCGCATTTGGAGTATGTCTTTGGGACTATGATCATCGAAACCCGCCAGATGCAAAATGCCGTGTACCACGTATAAAA
>CAZABZ010000139.1:0-3476 GCA_964483535.1 uncultured Planctomycetales bacterium
GGTGGCGGCTATTAAGGAATTGGCGGCAGAGCAGGCAGTTGTCGGGGAAGATAAGCTCGATAGCTCCCTGTAAAAAGGCTTGAAGCATGCCATATGTTACCATATAATAGTTTCAATTTCTTTCAAATTTAAATGCATACATCCATTGATACAGACAAAAGTGAATTATTCCGCCTCCTTAAGACCCAGGCTTTCTTTAAGGGGAAATTTATTTTATCGTCGGGCAAAGAGAGTGATTTTTATTTAGATGCCAGGCTCGTGACACTCTCTGCCGCGGGAGCGTATTTGACCGCGCGCATTATGCTGGATATGATCGCCAAAGATCAACCGGACGCTATCGGCGGCCCAACCTTGGGCGCCGACCCTATGGTGGGGGCCATAGCCTCCTTAAGCCATCAGGCAGGCAGGCCCATCAATACATTTATTATCCGCAAACAACCTAAAGCGCACGGCAAGCAGCAACAGGTTGAAGGCCCTTTGCTCAAAGAGGGCAGCAGTGTCGTGATCATTGATGATGTGGCAACCACCGGCAAGGCTTTTGTGGAATCCATTGAAGTGCTGCAGAAGATGAATATCAAAATTAAAAAAGCCATCTGTGTCATCGACCGGGGTGAAGGCGCTCTGGAGGCATTGGCCAAGTACAAGGTGCCTTTACAATCCATTTTTACTATCTCCGAATTCCTTCGATGAAAAAGCTCATCCTGGCCTCTGGCAGTCCTCAGCGTCGAAAACTCATGAAAATATTAGGGCTCCCTTTTATCGTTTCCCCAAGCCGGGCGAAAGAAAGCACGCGCATGACCAACGGCTGCGCGCATTTGGTCAAAACCAATGCCTTGCTTAAGGCCCTTGACGTGGCCCGGGGCCTGCGCGAAGGGATAGTCATCGGATCGGATACGGTGGTGTTGTCTTCTTACGGACGGCTTGTTGGGAAACCTCGAAATATGCGGGAAGCTAAAAAAAATCTTAAGGAATTGATGGCCGGGCCGCACTGGGTCTATTCAGGGGTGGCCGTCGTTGATGCCCGGACCGGGCGCAAAGAGATTGGTTGGGAAAAAACCAAGGTGTTTATGACTAAAATTTCTGATAAAGAGATCGACCATTATCATAAACTTGTTTCGCCTTTGGATAAAGCAGGCAGTTTCGATATCGAGGGGAAAGGGGCTCTTTTTATTGGGCGCATCGAAGGATGTTATTTTAACGTGGTGGGCCTGCCTTTGGCAAAGCTGGCAGGGATGTTAAAAAAATTTGGAGTCAATGCGCTGTGTTTTTTATTCTTGTTTTCCAGCCTTTGCCATGCCGATGCCGTGCCTCCCCAGGTTTGTCATCTGGATAATTGCGTGACGGTGGAGGTGGTTTCTAAACAGGAGGACATGGATCGCGGGTTAATGTATCGCTCAAGTTTGGGCCAAAATAAGGGCATGCTTTTTGTATTTACCAATGATGACAAGTACAGTTTTTGGATGAAGAATATGCATTTCAATTTGGACATATTATGGATAAGCCTTGATGGCCGTATTGTGTTTATCGGCCGGAATGTCCCCGCTTGTACAAGCGATCCTTGCCCGGTTTATACTCCTGATAAAGAAGCCCGTTATGTTTTGGAACTTAACAGCGGTTACACCACATCTCACCACTGGAAGGTGGGGGACAAGCTTGATTTGAATCATCTTTTAGGTTTGTAAATATGTGTACTGTGGCCGAAGAAGCTTTCGGCGGCTTCCATGATGGTTTCCGACAAAGTAGGATGGGGATGGATAGAAAGTTTTAAATCTTTGACCACTGCGCCCATTTCAATGGCTACAACCCCTTCGGCGATCATTTCCCCGGCGCCAATCCCGACGATACCCACTCCCAAGACACGTTGAGTTTTAGGGTCAACAATGAGTTTAGTTAAGCCCTCTGTGCGATCAAGGGTCAGCGCGCGGCCTGATGCCGCCCATGGAAATTTAACAACAGTTACGTTGAGGCCTGCTTTGGTAGCGTCAATTTCAGTTAATCCGCACCAGGCGATTTCCGGGTCTGTAAAGACGACCGCGGGGATGGCTTGTGGTTCAAAGGCCGCCTTTTGTCCGGCGATTGTCTCGACAGCCACACGGCCTTCGTGTGAGGCTTTATGGGCCAGCATAGGGTTTCCGGTAATGTCGCCGATGGCATAAATATTTGGATCTGTTGTTTGGCGCTGATCATTAACTTCGACAAAGCCTCGGGAAGTGACTTTGACCTTAGTGTTTTCCAGGCCAAGATTTTCCGAATTGGGACGACGTCCGATAGAAACCAAGACTTTATTATATTCTTCTTTGAATTCTTTACCTTCTTTGTCAGCGAAGAAGACGGTGATGCCGTTTTTGCTGCTTTCCATTTTAATAACCTTGGTCTCGAGCATAATTTTGGCAAATAAGCTTCTAGCGCGCTTGTAAAGGACATCTGTCAAATCACGGTCCGCGCCGGGCAAAAGGCCGGGCATCATTTCCACCACTGAAATTTTGGCCCCTAATCCATGATAGACAGTTCCTAATTCCATACCGATATAACCGCCGCCGACCACTAAAAGACTTTCAGGGACATTTTCCAATTTCAAAGCGGCGCTGGAATCCCAGATATCAGGGGATTGAGGCAAGTTAGGGATCACTGTCGGGCGAGATCCCGTTGCCAAGATAGCGTTCTTAAAGCTTATTTCTTCAATAGAACCATCAGCTTTTTTGATTTTTAGGGTATTGGAGTTGATAAAGCTTGCTTCTCCCTGAAAATATTTAATTTTACGCGCGCGGGCCAAAGATGCCAGACCAGCGGTCAATTTGGAGACGACGTTTTCTTTCCAACCGCGTAGTTTGTTGATGTCGATTTTTGGGGGAGGGTATTCGATGCCAAAGGTTTGGGCATGTTTGGCTTCACTGATGATCCCAGCCGCGTGCAAAAAGGCCTTAGAAGGGATACAGCCACGGTAGAGGCAAACGCCGCCGGGGGTCCTTTCTTTATCGACGATAGCAACTTCCATGCCAAGATCAGCGGCTAAAAAAGCCGCTGAATACCCGCCAGGTCCAGCGCCGATAACGACTAATTGTATGGGGTCCATAAGTGGTATCTATAATAGTGCCGGAGGAGAGATTTGAACTCTCAAGGCTTTCGCCATACGCTTCTGAGACGTACGCGTATACCAATTCCGCCACCCCGGCAGTTTTTTCTGGAATATGTCATTAAGGAAATCTGCCGGGGTGGCGGGAATGTCTTCCATTCTAAATGGGACATTATGGAAGAAGTCATTGCCGCCACATCAGCAAACTTCCGAACAAGGCTTTTAGTATAGCGGCATGAAATTTGTCTGTCAACAAGAAGCCTCAGCTGGTATAATTAATCCCTTATGTCGACCATCGCAACGAATAAAAAAGCGTATCACAATTATATTCTCCTCGAGAAATGGGAATGCGGCATTGCTTTAAACGGCGGTGAGGTCAAGTCCCTGCGCGCCGGCGGGGCCA
>CAZABZ010000140.1:0-3466 GCA_964483535.1 uncultured Planctomycetales bacterium
TGAAACGCGCCGCCGTTGACGGTGGGTTTTAAATTCCCGAATTTGTTGCGCACGGCGTACATGTCCATGTTCAAAACCGTATAAATCACCGGTAATTGATCGGCCACGATGCTCTGGAATTCATCATACAAAACTTTGCGCTTGTTTTCATCCAGCTCCCGGGCGCCCTGGTCATAAATTTCATCCATGCGTTTTTCCCAGGCAGTGGCAGGCGCCTCCTGACGAGGGTCCCACAGATGCAGCCCGCCGGAAGAACGCCAGACATTTTGGCCGAAATGCGGCTCTACCCCGCCGGTCAATCCTATCATCACCATGTCCCAATCAAAAGAAGACATCAGTTTATTGACCAGTGTATTAAATTCCACCGGCACTAAATTGACCTTGAGCCCAAGTTTTTCCAAATCCGAACGGATGATGGCCGCCATTTGCACCCGGCCGGTGGTGCCGGCATCAGCGGTATATAAATTAAACTCTATCCTGTGCCCTTGAGGGTCCTCAAGCGCCCGGCCGCCATGACGATATTTAAACCCCGCCTGTTTTAAAATGTCCCTTGCTTTATCTAAATTGTAATCATACACGGTCACATCCGGATTATAAAAAAACCCGCTGCTGGGACTCATGGGCCCGTTTTGGGGCAGCCCAAAACCATTGTTGAGGATCTCTATGATTTTCTTTTTATCAATCGCATGCGCTATGGCCCGACGGAATTCAAGATTGGTAAACCATGATAATTTCACCGGATCGACAAAATGCCGGTGGGTATTGGGATTGATGCCCGGGTTCTGATTAAGGGCCACAAAATTGCTGTCATAATTGGCCCCTGCCTCATAAATATGAAAATTCTTCTGCCCCTCCAAAGGCTTAAGCAAAGGATAATCACTGCCCCTCACCAACGTAGAGTCGAGTTCGCCATCTATAAACTTTAACAACTGGGCCTGCTCATCGGGAATAATCAAAAAAATGACTTTATCTAAATAAGGCAAGGCCTCGCCTTGGGGAGATTTTTTCCAATAATGAGGATTGCGTTTAAACACCAAACGCTCGCCAGGATGATATTCGCTTAACATAAACGGGCCGGTGCCTATGATCCGGGCGGGCAGCGTGTCGATCCCCCAGGTGAAAGAAAATTTCTTTTGTTTGACGACCTGCAATAAACAATGCTTGGGCAAGATCGTCTGGGCCATAGACCGCAAAAATGGGGCGAATTTGACCGGCAACGTAAAACGTACGGTGTATTCATCTATTTTCTCAACTTTCAGGGGTTTGCCATCAATGGTCAAAACATCTTTTGAGGGAGAGGGAATTTCCGGGTTATAGATCAAATCATTGAAAGTAAAAACCACATCATCCGCGCTAAAGCCAACACCATCAAACCATTTGACGTCTTCTCTTAAATAAAAGGTCCATTGAAGTCCGTCGGGGCTGACAGTCCAAGATTTGGCTAAATTAGGAATGACTTTTAATGTAAAAGGATCAGCGGTGGTCAATCCTTCAAAAAGCATGGCCGTCATGGCGCCGCTGTAAGCGTCAGTGGAGACGATATCATTAAAAGTTTTAGGATCACAAGAAACAGCTAAGACAAGACTGCCGCCGTAGCGGCTGGTAGCGGCATACGCATTTGGCGGGACCAAACAAATACACAAAAAATAAAGAATAAGATGGCCATAAAGACCATTATTTCTTAGCATTCGTTACGGGACTAACCGGAACATTCTTACTTGTGGGCGCTACTGCTGATGGCTCCATTGGTTTAGGAGCGCCGACCTTGACTTGAGCATCAGAGTCTTTAGCTGCAGGGGCTGCCACAGGCTTTGGGACCGTGGCCAAAAGTCTTTTATTGGCCATCAACGACTGGTCCACTTTAGAGGACCTGAAAGCAAAGAGCAATGAAGTACAAAGAAAAATGACCGCCAAGATCGTCGTCAAACGCACCATGAACGCATTGGTCTGTGTCCCAAACATGGACTCCGCGGATTGAAAAGTCTCGGTCAACCCGCCGCCGCGGCCTGCCTGCATTAATATGACAATCACCAACAACACACAAACAATAACGTGAATAACGAGAATAAAGCCCATAAATTTAACCCCTTAGTTTATTTTTTTATAGCGCCTTTAACAATGGCTGCGAAAGAAGGGGCTTTTAAACTCGCCCCGCCCACTAATGCCCCGTCGATATCTGCCTGGGCCATCAGTGAAACAACATTATCCGGCGTTACACTGCCGCCGTATTGAATACGCACACTGCCGGCTGTTTCTTCACCAAACATCTTCCCTAACAACTGACGGATAAACACATGCACTTCCTGGGCCTGTTGCGGGGTGGCGGTTTTTCCGGTACCTATGGCCCAAACCGGCTCATAAGCCAGGACCACTTTCCCCATTTCTTCCGCCGACAAACCGCTTAGAGAACCCTCGCAATGGTCCTTGATCACATCAAAAGTTTTATTAGACTCGCGCTGGGCCAAATTCTCACCCACACAGACGATGGGGACAAGTCCGTGTTTTAAGGCCGCGCGCAGGCGCTTGTTGACCGTTTCATTCGTCTCATGAAAATACTGGCGGCGCTCAGAGTGGCCGATAATCACGTAAGTCACTCCCAGGTCTTTGAGCATGGGCGCGGAAATTTCTCCGGTAAAAGCACCGGCATCTTCCCAGAACACATTCTGGGCACCCAAAGCGATATTGGTATCTGTCAGCGCATCCGCAACATCCGCCAACGCTGTAAACGGCGGGCAGAGGACGATGTCCACGCCCTCGACGTCAACGATTTCACGTTTAAGCTCACTGACCAAAAGAATGGCCTCATGAGGGGTTTTATTTAATTTCCAATTGCCCGCTATGATTGGTGTGCGCATTCGACTCCCCTATTTTTTATCATTCAATGCCGCGATA
Organism: uncultured Planctomycetales bacterium; assembly: GCA_964483535.1. GTDB lineage: Bacteria > Omnitrophota > Gorgyraeia > Zapsychrales > Fredricksoniimonadaceae > JABDGZ01. The sequence goes on from CAZABZ010000140.1 coordinate 2,893, forward strand.
CCCGGCAATTCTTTGCCTTCCAAAAATTCCAGCGATGCTCCGCCTCCGGTGGAAATATGTGTCATTTTATCTTCCAGGCCGAATTTGGTCACTGCCGCCGCGGAATCCCCGCCGCCGATAATCACCGTCACATCTTTTAATGAGGCCAGGTAATCAGCAATCGCACGGGTCCCCTTGGCATACGCATCGCGCTCAAAAACCCCTAAAGGACCATTCCACACAACAGTTTTAGCTTTGGAAAGGATATCTTCATACCGCTTGATGGTCTTAGGCCCAATATCCAGACTTTCCCAGCCGTCAGGGATCACGTCCGAAATTTTGCAATCATCACTGCTAAAACTTTGGGTAATGACGAAATCTGTCGTCAAGGCGAACTCCACTCCCGCTTTTTTGGCTTGTTCCATCAATGAACCGGCCAAATCCACTTTGTCTTTTTCCAATTTGGAGTTGCCGACATTAATCCCCCGGGCTTTTAAAAAGGTATATGCCATCCCGCCGCCAATGATGATGCTGTTGGCCTTGGGGATCAAATTCTTGATCAATTCAATTTTATCCGAAACCTTGGCCCCGCCTA
>CAZABZ010000141.1:0-3448 GCA_964483535.1 uncultured Planctomycetales bacterium
TGGTTGGACCCTAAGAAGGTGCGTCAGATTACCGTCGTGGGAAGCCAGAAAATGGCGGTGTGGGATGATCTGGACGCGCAGGGGCCTATTAAACTTTACGATAAGCATGTTGAAAAGACCTCCCATTATTATGAAACCTACGGAGAGTTTCAATTGCTTTCCCGCGAGGGGAGTATAACTATCCCTAAAATTGGTTTTAATGAGCCTTTAAAGTGCCAAGCGCAATATTTTATCCAGTGCGTTGAAAAGGACCAACCGCCCTTGTTAGCTGATGCCGGCAAGGCCTTGGACGTGGCGCGCACCCTGGAAGCTATAGGGGAATCCATTAACCGTAAAGGTGAATTGGTGAAATTATGAGTTTCTTTAAGCACGAGCGGGCTTTAGTGCATCAGGGAGCGCAAATTGGCGAAGGCACCCGCATATGGGCCAATGCCAATATCCTGGAGGGCGCCATCATAGGTGAGCATTGTAATATTTGTGACGGCTGTTATGTCGAAGGCGGGGTGCTCATCGGCAATCATGTGACCCTGAAAAACGGGGTGGCCCTTTTCGATGGGGTGACTTTACAGGACGATGTTTTTGTCGGCGCCGGGGCGGCCTTTATCAATGACCGTAATCCGCGCAGCCACCGCAGTGATGCCTGGGTTTTAGAAAAGATCCTGGTCCAAAAAGGAGCGACGATCGGGGCCAATGCCACTCTCATGTGCGGCGTGACCATAGGGACGTATGCCATCGTCGGGGCGGGTTGTGTGGTCATCAAGAATGTTCCCAATTATACTATTGTCGTCGGAAATCCGGCGCGGTTGGTCGGATATGCCTGCCGTTGCGGCCATGCTTTAAATGATGAATTAAAATGCGCTTGCGGCGCTTCTTACCAAATTAGTAATAATACGATCGTTCCTTTATGACCCATAAAGTTTTAGTTGTGCCAGTTGCTTTTAATGAAAGAATTAAATTGGGCAATGTCATTGAACGGTTCCTTAAAAGCCAGATGCCTTCCCAGGCGGATTATTTGATTGTGGATGATGGTTCGGATGATGGCACGACTGAAATGATCGCTTCTTATAAGGACCGTGGGGTCATGAGCGTTAAGCATCCCCGACGTCGCGGGGTGGGGGCGGCCATACGTACGGGCATTGAATATGCCACAGATCACGGGTATGACATTATCGTTATCATGGCAGGCAATGACAAAGATGACCCCCAAGAGATACCTCAATTGCTGGGACCTATTATCGTCGAGAATTATGACTTGGTGCAAGGCTCGCGTTATTTGGGTAAGATTGGGGCCGGCGGGAAAATGCCTTTTTACCGAAAATTCGCGACCCGGCTTCACCCCTTGGTGTTTTCGCTTTTTAGCGGGCGCCACCTCACAGATACCACCAATGGTTTTAGGGCCATCCGGCTTGGTGTTTTCAGGGATGAACGGATCAATCTCAGGCAGGCATGGTTGGATACCTATGAGTTGGAGCCGTACCTTTTATGGAAGGTGATCACTCTGGGCTATAAATATAAAGAAGTGTTTGTGACCAAGATCTATCCGCCTAAAAAAATGGGCGGCTATACTAAAATGGTTCCCTTTGTAAGCTGGTGGAGTATTTTAAAGCCGTTGTTTTATTTACGATTGGGGATCAAAAAATGAGAAACGGAAAATATGAAACTTTACGGTAAAAACCCGGTCATAGAACGCCTGAAATCTAATCCTAAAACTATACGCCGCGTCATGATTGATGAAGACCATGTGGATTTAGCGTACATCCGTAAAAAATGCAATCAATGGGGGATTGGTATATCAACGGTGCCGCGTTCTAAAATCCAACGATTGGCCCAAAACCTGAATACTCAAGGAATTCTTGCGGATATCGAAGATTTTGCTTATATTGGAATAGATGAATTATTGGAGCATGCCTTGGACAAAAAGCGCACGCCGGTTTTTCTGGATAACTTAAATGATCCTCAAAATTTAGGGGGGATTATCCGCACCTGCGGGGCTTTGGGCGATTTTGATATTGTCCTTCCGACAACAGAGTCGGTCAGCGTGACTGAGTCTGTTTTAAGGGTTGCCTGCGGCGGCGAGAATTATTTAAGCGTGGCAAGGGTCTCTAATTTAGGTAACGCGATAGAAAAAGCAAAAAAAATGGGTTTTTGGATCGTGGGCACCGTCGTTGAAGGGGCCCGCAGCCTTACGGAACTTGATTTACAGTTTCCTTTAGGGTTAGTGATGGGCTCTGAGGAAAAGGGAGTAAGGGAGATCATCCTCAAGAAACTAGACGCGCGAGTGATGGTCCCTATGAAAAATCAACGCATGTCACTTAATGTCGCTCACGCGACCTCGATGTTGTGCTATGAAATCGTCCGTCAAAAGAAATAAGAAAGTTACTCCTCAAGTCGCGGCCCTTAATTTTTTTGCCGAAGCCGGGCTTTTAAAACGCGTCAAGCGCAGCGGCTGGTGGGTGGCTGGCATAGAAAATCCCGAGACAGTCGCTGAGCATTGTTTCCGCTGCGCGGTGATTGGCTATTTTCTTGCCTATTACGAGGGGGTTGATCCTTTCAAAGTCGTGACCATGACGCTTTTTAATGATATCCATGAGGCGCGCATCAATGATTTGCATAAAATGGGACATCATTATATTGACTTCCGTCCTGCTGAACAAAAAGTTTTTTCCGACCAGATTGCCGATTTAGATAAGAAAATCAAAGGGGCTTTGCAGGCGATGCGCAAGGACTATGATCGTCAGCTCTCCCGTGAGAGCATAGTTGCCCGCGACGCGGACATTCTGGAATGCTTGGTCCAGGCCAAAGAATATGTGGATAACGGATACCCGGTGGCGCGGACGTTTTTTAAACGGGCGCCTGATCATTTAAAAACTTCGACCGCCCGTAAGTTGTGGAGGCAGGCGCTTTCCTGGGACAGTCACGCATGGTGGCAGAACGTTGTTAAATTTGAAAGGTAGGCGTCTATGCTACGTATCGGAATCGCTGCCAGTAAAATGTCTAGGGGGTCTTTATTAAGGTACAATCTTTATGTCATTTTGCTTGCCTGCCTGTTTTCTCTTTTTGTTTTTTTTATCTGCGAATTTTTCATCCTTCTTATTGCTTTCTTGGTCTTTTTAATTTTACATGCCTTAAAGATCGCGGACTTTCACGCGGGTTGGGTGCATATGTTTAAAATCTGTTTGATCGTTTTAGCTTTGGTGGTGGGGGTCCTCAATATAGTCGCGATCCTTAAAAATATTCAATTCACCAAAAATAAAATGGGCTTTTGATGAGTAGGGCTGGCTGCTTCGCATTGATTTTTTTTGGATTGCTCGCCTTTTTTAATACCCTCCAGCATCCTTTTGTCCACGATGATGTCATTTTTATCCTCAAGAATCCGCATATTACCGAGCTTGGGTCCTGGTATGAGGCGTTTAAAGTGCCTGTGTTTTCAGGGCCCGCCACCGGCGGG
>CAZABZ010000142.1:0-3444 GCA_964483535.1 uncultured Planctomycetales bacterium
TTGCTCTTGCAGAATAAGCCGATGCTCGAGGACAAAGTTTGCCGTTCCTTCGGGCTGCTTAAGAGTGCCCGCGTTATTTCGAGCCAGGAAGCTATTGAACTTTTTTCCATGGTGCGTTTGGGATTGGATATGGGGATCCTCAAGAATGTCGAAAATAAGGCCCTTAATGAATTATTCATCATGATTCAACCGGCCCATTTACAAAAAATCGAAGGTAAAAAACTAAACGCGTTTGAACGCGATACGAAAAGGGCGGCAGTTATCCGTCAAAAGCTAGGGGGCAAAGATGTTTAACAGGTTTACGGAACGTGCGCGTAAAGTCATTGTTTACGCTAAGGAAGAAGCCAAGCGTTTTAACCATGATTACATTGGTACGGAACATTTATTGCTGGGTTTGATCCGCGAGGGTGAAGGCGTGGCCGCGGCCGTGCTGCAGAAGCTGGGGCTGGATTTGGAAACCATCAGGCTTGAGGTTGAAAAATTAGTGCAAGCCGGGCCGGCGACACAGGTGGTAGGGGACATCCCTTTTACCCCGCGTTCCAAAAAAGCGCTTGAGCTCGCCGCCGAGGAGGCCCGGGCCTTGGGTCATAATTATATCGGTACCGAGCATTTGCTTTTGGGGTTGGTCAAAGAAGGTGAAGGCATGGCTTACCGCGTGCTTTTAAATTTAGGATTGGATTTAGGAAAATTGCGTAATGAAGTCATGGAACTATTGGGTTCCGGCATTCCCGGTTACGGCCAACAGCAAGAAACTGTTAAAGCCGGTAAGACACCGGCCATCGACGCGTATGGCCGTAATTTGAATAAATTAGCCAGAGAAGGCAAGCTTGATCCGGTGATCGGCCGCAAACTTGAAATTGAGCGTGTTGTCCAGATCCTTTCCAGGCGTACCAAGAACAATCCCGTGCTTTTGGGAGAGGCAGGCATCGGGAAAACCGCCATCGTTGAGGGATTGGCCCAGCAGATTGTCGCGGGTGATGTGCCGGAATTGTTGCGTGATAAGACCATTGTGGTTTTGGATTTGGCCATGATGATCGCGGGCACTAAATACCGCGGCCAGTTTGAAGAGCGCATTAAAGCGGTGATGGATGAGCTCAAGCGTTCCGGGAAAATCGTTCTTTTTATCGATGAGATACATACGCTCGTCGGTGCCGGTGCGGCCGAAGGGGCCATCGACGCGGCCAATATCTTAAAACCGGCCTTGGCCCGCGGTGAGATCCAGTGCATTGGGGCGACCACCCTGGATGAATACCGCAAGAATATTGAAAAAGACGCGGCCCTGGAGCGGCGGTTTCAAACGATCATCGTGGAGCCTCCTTCAGTGGATGAAACCATCCTGATCCTTAAAGGACTGCGCGATAAATATGAAGCTCATCACAGGGTCAAATATTCCGATGAAGCCCTGGAAGCCGCGGCGCGCCTGTCAGACCGTTATATTTCCAACCGTTTCCTGCCGGACAAGGCCGTGGATATTTTAGATGAGGCGGGTGCCCGTGCCCGTTTGCAGGCGATGGTCGTGCCCGTCGATATTAAAGAGCTGGAAGAAAAGATTGAGCAGTTAAAGAAAGAGAAAGAATCGTATATCAAGGTCCAGGATTTTGAGCGCGCGGCCAAGATGCGCGATCAGGAGCGCGAGGTGCGCGAAGAGCTGGAGCGCATGCGGGCGCAATGGATGCAAAAGCGCGATGATGTCTCGTTGACAATCACCGACGATGATATCGCCCGCGTGGTTTCCCAATGGACAAGGATCCCGCTGATTCGTTTAGAGCAGAAAGAAAGCGACCGCCTGCTTAAGATGGAAGAGCAGATGAAAAAAGCGATTATCGGCCAGGATGAAGCGGTTTCGGCCATTGCGCGCGCGGTGCGGCGTTCAAGGGCGGGCATTAAAAATCCGCGGCGCCCTATCGGTTCATTTATTTTCCTGGGACCCACGGGTGTCGGTAAAAGTCTGTTGGCCCGTATTTTATCGGAATTTATGTTCGGCGATCGCGACGCGTTGATCCAGATCGACATGTCCGAGTATATGGACAAATTCAATGTCTCGCGCCTGATCGGAGCGCCTCCCGGTTATGTGGGTTATGAAGAAGGCGGCCAGCTGACTGAAAAAGTCCGTCGTCGTCCCTATTCGGTCATCCTTTTAGATGAGATCGAAAAGGCCCATCCGGATGTTTTTAATTTACTTTTGCAGGTCTTTGAAGACGGGCAATTGACCGACAGCCTGGGGCGTAAGGTGGATTTTCGCAACAGCGTCATTATTATGACCTCGAATGTGGGAGCGGAGATGGTCCGCAATGCCGGTTCTTTGGGTTTTGTGGCCCAAGCGGAAGACACATCATACAATGCCATCAAAGACCGCTTGCTTAATGAAGTTAAAAAAGCATTCAAGCCGGAATTTTTAAATCGTATTGATGACATCATTGTGTTCAGGAATTTAACTAAGGCGGACCTGACGGAAATCATCAAGCTGGAAATCAATGAGGTTGTCGAGCGCCTTAAAGGCAGGGGGATTGATATCAACTTGTCTCCTGAGGCCATGGATTTCTTGATGGAAAAAGGCTATGACCCTTTATACGGGGCCAGGCCTTTAAAGAGGACCATTCAGCGTTACGTGGAAGATATGCTTTCCGAAGAAATTATTTCCGGACGTTTTAAAGAAGGCAGTAAGGTCACTGTTGTCCGTCGAAATGACAATTTGATGCTTGCCTAAATCATGAAAAAAGGTGACAGGTACAATTTTCTGGTACAATTCCCTTTCACTATTTATAGAAAATTGTACCTGTTATTTTTTTGTAGGGCCACCGCTTCCGCCAAGGAATGGGTCTGTTATATCGGAGAGTTGGCGCTCTTGTGGTGGCGTACGGTGGGGTGTATCTTTACGCCTCCGTTTAAAGGTTATCGCTCTTTGGCACAAGCCCAGCGCATCGGGCCGGGCAGTTTTATCATTTCAGCCCTGGTGGCTTTTTTCGTCGGGATGATCATCGCTTTGCAGATGGCCTACCAAATGGTACAGCTTTCCGCCGAGCTTTATATCCCTAACGTGATTGCCGTGGCCTTGACCCGTGAATTGACCCCTGTGTTAACGGCCTTGATCGTTGCCGGCCGCATCGGGGCGGGTATTGCCGCGGAAACCGGCTCCATGGTGGTCACCGAACAGGTAGACGCGCTTCAGGCCTTTGGCGTTAACCCGGTCAGGTACCTGGTGATGCCGCGATTTTTAGGGCTCATCATCATGCTGCCGGTCTTGACCATGCTCTCGGACATCATCGGCATCTGGGGCGGTTATGTGATCTGCGTGTTCAAATTGCATATCAGCCATGAGATGTTTTGGAAAATGACCTTTCACGCCCTGGCGATGAAAGATATTGTTACCGGACTCGTCAAAACGGTTTTTTTCGGTATGATCATCGCGATTGTCGGATGCTATCATGGCCTTTCGGTCCAGGG
>CAZABZ010000143.1:0-3370 GCA_964483535.1 uncultured Planctomycetales bacterium
ACAAAGTGTGAACCTATAATTAAAAGTTAATTAATGAGAATTATATATGCGCGTGGTCATTCAAAGGGTTAAAGAGGCACAAGTTAAGGTGGCTGGGCAAGTGAAGGGTCAAATTGCCCAAGGCATGCTGATTTTTTTAGGTGTTGCCCATAACGACAGCACAGCTTGCGCGGATTACCTAATTAAGAAGATTACACAACTACGTATTTTTGAAGACGCGCAAGGCAAGATGAATCTATCAGCTCAGGAAGTTGGGGCCCAATTCTTGGTTGTCCCTCAATTCACTTTGTATGGCAATTGCGATAAGGGCCGCAGGCCCTCTTTTGATGGGGCCGCTGACCCGGCCAAAGGCGAAGAATTGTATAATTATTTTGTGATGCAATTAAAGGCCACGAAGGCGAGTGTGGAAACCGGACAGTTCAGAGCCATGATGGATATTTCTTTAATCAACGACGGTCCAGTGACCCTGATCGTTGATAGTAAATGACAAAGCCACCACCTTACGACGACCAGGGGGTAGGCCTAATATGACCATTATTGATACTCACGCGCATATTGATCAGTTTGAAGATTTAAAAGGTGTTTTAGCGCGCGCTGATGAGGCTGGTGTCAGTGATATCGTGGCTGTGAGCGTTGATTTGGACTCCATGAAAAAGGTGTTGGCGATCGCGGGCCAATATCAGAAGCCTAAAATTCATCCGGCCTTAGGGGTGCACCCGGGGAAGGTCCAACCGGACACGCAACAATCGGTTTTTGATTTTATGCGTGCGAACATCAAACAGGCCCGTGCTATCGGGGAAACCGGTTTGGATTATTGGTATAAATGGGTGCGTAAAGACGAGGCAGAGCGTCAGAAACAAAAAGACTCTTTCAGTTTTCATTTAGGTTTGGCCAAAGAGTTTGATTTGCCTATTATCATTCACAGCCGCGGGGCATGGCGGGATTGTTTGGGTATGGCACAGGCCGCCGGAGTGAAGCGTGTTTTATTCCATTGGTACAGCGGTCCGGCGGATATTCTTGATCAAATTCTTGAGGCTGGTTTTTATGTGTCAACCGGCCCCAGTGTTACTTATAGTCCCGAATCGCGCAGGGCCATGGCGCATGCGTCGCTCGAAAGAATTCTTATTGAAACGGATTCACCGGTTAATTATAAAGATGGAGAAATTTTTTTTATGGCCGAACCCAAAGATGTGATAAGGCCATGGAAGGCTTTGGCCCAATTAAAAAATTTGAATGAACAAGAGGTTTTGGCTGCGGTGAACACAAACGCAAAGAAATTTTTTGAAATTTAAGATCCCCCTCTTTTTTATAAAGAGGGGTTAGGGGAGTTCATGAAAAATAAAATTGTTTGGATATTCAGCATTCTTTTAGCTTTGGTGTTCGGGTTTTGGTTATGGTCTCAACGTCCCGGATTACCGGTAGAGGCGGTATTGCCGTCCAATCCTCTGGTTTTTGCCCGTTTGACTCATGTCCAAGAGCATATCAATCAAGCGATCCATTCAGATTTTGGAAAAAACATAGCGGCCATTGATTTGCCGGATGTTTTGAATCGTAATAATTTTTCCTCCAAAGATATCAGTGATTTACGGCGCTGGCAGAAAGGCCTGGTAAGATTTTGGGACAACCCTCTGACCAAAAAATTTTTGGGTAAAGAAGTCGCGGTGGAGGTTTTACGGAACAATAGTTCTTATCAGGTTTTTGTGGCCTTGCGTCTGACATTATCAACAAGGATCATTGAGCTTTTAGGACAGCTTTCCCATCAGTGGGGCGATGGTATCAGCATCAAGCAGGAAAAATACCAGGGGCGGGTCATTAATCATATTTTATTGAAAAAGCAAGGCCTGGGATTGGCCTATGTGCGTATCAGAGACTTGGTTGTCATTGCTCCTGAGCCGTTGGGACATTTAGAAGAGGTGGTGGATGTTTATCAGCACAGACACGATTCTTTGCAAGGAGATCCTTCGTTTAATTTTGTGCGCCAAAATGCTTACCCGTCGGGCGATGGACTTGTTTTTGTTAATCCCAATTTCTTTTTTATCCCAGGTCTTCAAACAGCGGCATTCCCTGTGTGCGGGTTATCGTATATGCCCGGGGCGGTCAGTAAATACAAAATGATCGTGGGGTTGGATGAAAAGCAGATGTCGTTAGGGATGCGCAAGATTTTTGACTGTCCGGCCGTGAGCAATGATACTTTGAAATTGGTGCCGGACAATGCCATATTTTATAACTGGGGAATTTGTTATGATTTTGATCAGTCTTGGGCTGTGGCCAAGAAGGGATTAGAGAAGGATCCCCCGTTGGCCAGGGAGATTTATAAGTTCAAACACAGAGTAGAGAAACATTTCGATATCAACATCAGGAGGGATGTTTTGCCGGTTTTAGGCCATGAAATCGGAGGCTATTTGACGGATGTCGATATGCAGGGACCTTATCCTTTTCCCCGTTTCTTAGTTTTTGTCAAAATACAAGATCGCGCCGGGGCCCAGCGTTTGCTGGATAAGTTCACGCAACATCCGGTCACGGAGCTTTATAACGAGGAATATAATCACGTAGGTATTCATTATATTTCTTTGTCGTTGGGGGCCAATATGGACCCGGGGTATTGTTTCCTGGGCGATTATTTGTTAGTTGCCACCAGTCGTCAGCTGTTGAAACGGTCCATTGATGCCTATAATGATTCGTTGCGTTCCATTGTTTCTGACGACGCGGTTGGACAATTCAGTTTAGCCAACGGGGGAAAATTCCATTCCGTGACCTTGATGAAAACGTCTGAATTGTCCCGAAGGGCCCAGGATTTTCTGGGGTGGGTTGATAAATATTTATCCGGTCAGGTCTCCATGGCCGCGGCCTATAAAGAGGACGGAGACAATAAAAAGAAGGAATTAGACGAGGCCATTATCAACAAGAAAGCGGAGTTGGTCTTGGCCCAAAAGAAATTAAATCAACTTAAAGAGACCTCGTTGTCAAACGTATCCCTTGAAGATTCGACATTGGTCAACGGAGCTATTGAGAATTTAAGCCGTGAAGAGGATTCTATCCGAGAGGATATCGCTAATTATAAAGAGCAAAAAGAAAACCTGACAAGTCTTTTGGATAATTACGCTTTAGGCGCTCAAGCGGCCAAATTGGCCATGTATAATATGGAAAATGTCGTGTCTCCGGTTTTAAAAGGTTTGGAGTCTATCGATGCCCAGGCGGTCACCGTGCGTTTTAGCGATAAAATTTTAGAAACGGAATTCTTGGTTAAATGAGCAAAAAATGTACAAAATTATTCATAAACAAGTCATAGCTCAGGATATCAAAAAAATTGACATTACGGCACCCGCCATCGCGGCCCGTGCCTTGCCCGGTCAGTTTGTGATGGTCACGC
>CAZABZ010000144.1:0-3353 GCA_964483535.1 uncultured Planctomycetales bacterium
GTTGTTGAGTTGCTGCACATACCCGGAAATTTCCTGGGCCAGGGTCAAAGGCGTTGCATCCATCAAGTGGGTGCGTCCGATTTTAATGATACCTTTGAATTCTACTTCTTTTTTTTGCAAGGCATCACGCAACTTTTTGACCATGGGAACCAGGCGGCGGTGGATCTCTTCAACCGCGGCAATATGCATGGCCGTCGGAAAAACGTCATTGGAAGATTGGCCTTTGTTGACATCGTCGTTGGGATGAACGGGTTTTTTACTGCCCATGACCCCACCGGCCAATTCAATAGCGCGATTGGATATCACTTCATTGGCATTCATGTTTGTCTGGGTGCCTGAACCGGTTTGCCAGATAACCAGAGGAAAATGACTGTCGAGTTTGCCTTCGATGACTTCATTGGCCGCGCGGATAATTAAATCTGCTTGCGCCAAAGGCAATATCCCAAGTTCTTGATTGGTCATGGCCGCGGCTTTTTTAACAATGCCGAGCGCCCTGATCATCTCTTTAGGGAATTTGTCCCCGCCGATTTTAAAATTTTCAATGGAACGCTGAGTTTGAGCGCCCCAGTATTTATCCGCGGGGACCTTGACTTCCCCCATGCTGTCAGTTTCTATCCGATAATCCATATTCAACCTTTAATTATTCATTAAATAATACGTCAATAAACGCACACCGGCGCCAGTGGCGCCATGTCCGTAATACATACGCTCTGCTCCCTGTGTGTACGCGCTTCCGGCAATATCCAAATGGGCCCAGGTGGTGCCTCCTGTAAACTGATGCAAGAATTCCGCCGCGGTACTTGCTCCCCCGCCTTTGATATTGCTGCTGTTTCTTAAATCCGCGATGGGTGATTTGATATGTTCTTTGAGTTCCGGATAAACAGGAAGCCGCCAGGCGCGGTCATCGGTTTCCTTGGAAGCTTCCAACAATTGACGGGCCAACTCATCGCTATAGGAAAATAAACCGGAATAATCAAATCCCAAGGCCACCGCACAGGCCCCGGTTAAAGTCGCCAAATCAATCATCTTGGCCGGCTTATAGTTTTTAACAACATACGCGAAAGCATCCGCCAGGACTAAGCGGCCTTCAGCGTCGGTATTGCCGATTTCAACGGACTTGCCCGCATAGCCGGTAATCACATCGCCGGGTTTATAAGCACAAGAACCGATAGCATTTTCAGCGATCCCTAAAACAAAGAGTAAATTCTTCTTAATCCCTAAAGTCAGGACATTTTTTAAAATACCGCAAACAGCCGCGGCCCCGGACATGTCAGTTTTCATCGTTTCAATGTTGCCGGAGGTTTTTAAATTCAAACCACCCGTATCAAAGGTCAACCCTTTACCAATGATCGCGGTATATCCTTCATTTTTCTTGCCGCCGTTATAACGGACAATGATGAGCTTGGGTTCCTTATGACTGGCTTGATTGACCGCCAGATGAAGGTTAAGTCCCTTAGCTTTTAATTCTTTGTGGTTTAGAATTTCCAAACTTAAGTTCTTATTACCTTTAATAAGGCCCCTGACCGTTTTTTCCAAATAGTCTGAGGTGATCGTATCCGCATTATCATTGACCAAGTCGCGGGCCAAGTTGACGCCCTGGCAAATAGCAAACGCGTCCGTGAATATTTTCTTTGCTTCAACGGCTATCGTTATTTCCTTATTTTTGATAATTTTATCATTTTTCTCTCTGGATTTATATTTGTCCCAAACATAGGTGCCGATAGCCACTCCCTCAATGATGGCAATAATGACCGCGTCATCTTTACGATGAGGGACAATTTCAACTGTTTTGACTTTTTGAAGATAACCGCAAAGGCAAGCCTTGCGCACCTGTGTGCGCAAATCAGTTAAAGACAATTTATCTATCTTCCCTAAACCGACAAATAAAAAAGTCTTGCCCCCTTCGATTACAGGAAAAATTTCTCCTTTTTCCAGTTCATTTTTTAAGCGGGCATGCGTTTGACCGGCGGTCAAAAAAACCACTGTCGCGTTTTTATCGTATTTAGGCTGAGGACGGAAGTAAATCACAATAACTCCTTAAAATTAACTCCCCCTTCCCCTCTTTTTTATAAAGAGGGGTTAAGGGAGTTTGTTAACGTTTTTCTACTGGAATATAATCTATTTTAGGCGCGCCTGTATAAATCTGAAAAGGCCTGCCGATTTTTGTCGTCGGGTCCTCAATCATTTCTTTCCAATGGGCGATCCAGCCGGGCATACGGCCTATGGCAAACATCACCGAGAACGTATTTAGAGGTATCCCAATGGCACGGAAAATAATGCCGCTATAAAAATCAACGTTGGGATACAGTTTACGCTCTATAAAATATTCGTCTTTTAAGGCAATTTCTTCCATCCGTTTGGCTAAATCAAGCAAAGGATCATTAATGCCTAATTTTTTAAGCAGATTATCAGCGCATTGTTTAATAATTTTAGCCCGCGGGTCAAAATTCCTATGGACCCGATGGCCAAAACCCATCAAACGGAACGGGTTCTTTTTATCTTTGGCTTTGGCGACGTACTTGTGGACATCCCCGCCATCTTTATGGATCATTTCCAGCATCTCAACAACCGCCTGATTGGCCCCGCCATGCAAAGGCCCCCATAGGGCGCATATTCCCGCGGAAATGGAAGCGTATAAATTCGCGTGCGCGCTGCCCACTAAACGCACGGTTGACGTTGAACAATTTTGCTCATGGTCGGCGTGTAAAATCAAAAGGACTTGAAGGGCACGCACAACCTCGTCAATGATTTTGTACGGGTGCGTCGGTGAAGAGAACATCATATTTAAAAAATTAGGAACATAATGCAAATCCTGCCTGGGATAGACAAACGGCTCACCGATAGATTTTTTATAGGAAAAGGCGCAGATGGTGCGCACCTTGGATAAAAGTTGTATCGCGATCCGGTCGATTTCTTCTTTAGTAGGGTTTTCTTTAACAAATTCAGGATAATAAGCGGACATGGCGCAGACCATGGCAGAGAGGATCGCCATCGGGTGCGACGAAGACGGATAAGCATGGAAAAAATTGATCATGTCTTCATGGATCATGGAATGCTCGTTGAATGCCTCAGAAAAAGCTTCCAGTTCCTTTTCGTTGGGCAATCTGCCGTAAATCAAAAGATAGGATGTTTCCACAAAGGTGGACTGTTCGGCCAATTGTTCAATGGGAATACCGCGGTAACGCAAAATACCTCTTTCTCCGTCGAGATAGGTAATGGCGCTTTTGCAAGAACCCGTATTGCCAAAACCCGGGTCCATGGTGATAACTCCGGTTTGGGAACGCAATTTTGTAATATCGAAAGCTTTTTCACCTTCAGTGCCGACAATAACAGGACATTCCAATATTTTCCCA
>CAZABZ010000145.1:0-1057 GCA_964483535.1 uncultured Planctomycetales bacterium
TTATCGGTGGGGCGGGACATGTGGGATTGCCTTTGTCCATCGCATTTGCTGAAAAGGGCAAAAGGGTTGTGATCCTTGATATAAACAAGGCAGCGTTGGATGTAATTAACAAAGGCGTGATGCCTTTTCTGGAAGAAGGTTGTGAAGAAAAATTAAAGCGGGTTATTGGAAAAAATTTGCAGATATCTTCTGACAATGCTGTCATCAGCCAGGCGAAATATGTGGTGGTTGTCGTTGGCACACCTGTTGACGAGCATTTGAATCCGACATTTCACAATATGAAACTCTTTTTTGAAGGCATTCTCACACATCTTAGAAATGAGCAGATCGTTATTTTACGAAGTACGGTTTATCCTGGAATAAGTGAAAAAGTGCGAAGTCTATTGAAAGAAAAGCTGCCTGGTATCGAGGTGTGTTTTTGTCCTGAGAGGATCTTAGAGGGAAAATCGATGGAAGAACTTTATAATCTTCCTCAGATTGTTTCCGGATTTGATGAAGGGGCGATAAAAGAGGTTTCAGCCCTTTTTAGTTTGCTGACAAAGGATATTTTAATCACCCGGCCGATAGAGGCTGAACTTGCGAAGTTGTTTACAAATACCTGGAGGTATATACAATTTGCAACAGCCAATCAATTTTATATGATCGCTGAGGACGCCGGTGTTGATTTTTATAAAGTCTATAACGCGATGACCTTCAACTATCCCCGCGCCAAAGGTTTTCCAAGACCGGGGCTTGCGGCGGGCCCGTGTCTTTTTAAAGACACTATGCAGATAGCAGCATTTGCAAAAAACACCTTTTTCTTGGGTCATAGTGCCATGCTTATTAACGAAGGCTTGCCTAATTTTATTGTTGATCAGCTCAAAGAGAAGTATGACTTGAAGAAAATAACGGTAGGAATCCTGGGGATGGCCTTTAAGGCGGAGAGTGACGACAAAAGGGAATCGTTGTCTTATAAATTAAAGAAAATCCTCGAAATCGAATCAAAGAAAGTGTATTGCTCTGATGTTTATATTAAAGAAGAAGGATTAGTGGATGAAAATGAATTAATCAAGCAAAG
>CAZABZ010000145.1:1157-3323 GCA_964483535.1 uncultured Planctomycetales bacterium
AAAATAAGGGAGATTTAAAATGAAGATACTAGTAACGGGTGCATCTGGATTTATCGCTGGATATTTAATCGAAGATCTTTTGAAGTGCGGACATACTGTTGTTGGGGTGGATAATTTTTCTAAATACGGGAAGATTGAAAAAAGCTATGATAAACATCCCTCGTATAAACTTATTCAAGGGGATGCGAAAGATACCAACCTTATGAAGGAATTGGTCGCCGATTGCGATCAGATCGTGGCGTGTGCCGCGATCATTGGAGGGATCACGCTTTTTCATGAATTCGCGTATGATCTTTTAGCGGAAAATGAACGGATTATTGCCTCAACCTTTGACGCGGCGATCAGTGCCTTTAAAAGAAAAACTCTTAAAAAGATCAATGTCTTGTCTTCTTCTATGGTCTTTGAGAGCACATCCACTTATCCCACACCGGAAGGAGAACAGTTGAAATGCCCGCCGCCTCTTTCGACCTACGGTTTTCAAAAGCTCGCTTGTGAGTATTTTGTCAAAGGGGCTTGGGAGCAATATAAGTTGCCGTATACGATCATACGTCCTTTTAATTGTATCGGCATCGGAGAAAAACGGGCCTTGTGTGATAAGGAGATCATGTCGGGCAATGTGAAGCTGGCGATGAGCCATGTAGTGCCAGACCTTGTTCAAAAAGTCCTTAAAGGTCAAGCACCTTTGCATATTTTGGGGGCGGGCAAGCAGGTGAGGCATTATACCTACGGAGGCGATCTTGCCCGGGGGATTCGCTTATGCATTGAAAGCGAAAAGGCAATTAATGAAGATTTCAATCTTTCGACGCCGGTATCCACGACCGTTCTTGAGCTTGCCAGGCTTATATGGAAGAAAATAAACGGGGACAAACCTTTTCAATTCGTATCTGATTCGCCGTTTCAATATGATGTTCAGAAAAGGGTCCCCAATGTCGATAAAGCGAAAAAGATATTAGGTTTTGAAGCAACGACATCATTAAGTGATGCTTTGGATGAAATCATTCCATGGGTAAAACAGCAGATCGCAATAGGCGGGATATAATGGAAGTGATCAATATTGTGATGCCTGTATACAATGAAGGCGAGAACATCAAGAATACTTTCTCCGAGATCAAGAATAAGATCAGAACGCCTTTCCGCATCTTCATCGTTTATGATTTTGACGAAGATAATACTCTCCCGGCGGCTAAAGCTGTCCAAAATGAATACAATGTGCATTTTTTAAAGAATAAATATGGGAAAGGCGTTCTTAATGCCATTAAAACAGGGCTTGAAGGCGTAGATGATGGGGCAATTCTGGTTTCGATGGCGGATCTTTCGGACGATTATTCGGTCGTAGATGGAATGTTTGAGAAAATTAAGGCGGGGTATGATGTTGTTTGCGGCTCACGGTATATGAAAGGTGGGAAACAACTTGGCGGGCCAAAATTTAAAGGTACACTTTCCCGCATGGCCGGCTTGTCGTTGCATTATTTGACAGGGATTCCTACGCACGATATTTCTAATAGTTTTAAAATGTATACGCCCCGGGTGATAAAGAGCATTCAAATTGAAAGTAATGGCGGGTTTGAACTCGGGATGGAAATTGTGGTCAAGGCTTTTCTCGCCGGTTTCAAGATAACTGAAGTCCCTTCGGTTTGGAGAGACCGCAACGCAGGTCAATCCCGGTTTAAATTATGGGAATGGCTGCCGCATTATTTGCGTTGGTACTTTTTTGCGTTAGGTTGCAAAGGAAAAACTTCAAAGTGAAACAAAATCTTAAGATAGGCGTGGTTGCTCATTTCTTTTACGCCCAACAAGCCCAGGAAATTGTTGGATTGTTGAAGAATATCCCTTTTAAGTTTGATCTTTATGTTTCGTCCTCGTCGATAGCCCATAAGGCAATTCAGCCGCTCTTAACAGAAGCTTTCCCCGATCAACGTATTATATTTAGGATTGTTGAAAATCGTGGTTTTGACATTGCGCCGTTTGTTTGTGAATTTAAAGATCACTATGCGTCCTATGATTTGGTCCTTAAAATTCATACGAAGAAAAGCTCACATGCCCGGTGGCTCAGGGGTTGGGGCGAATATTTACTTAAGAACCTGGTTGGTTCCACGGACATAGTTCAACCGATAATAAAAATGTTCCAGGATGATGAAAAATTAGGCATTGTTTATCCGGAAATTA
>CAZABZ010000146.1:0-3262 GCA_964483535.1 uncultured Planctomycetales bacterium
CAGTGAGAGGTATTTTTATAGGTGACAGGAGTTTTTTATTTTTAATATTGACCAATTGGTGTATTATGATTAAAAAGGTTTTTTTGTGGACAAAGAAATCTTTATGTCTGGCAAACGAATTTTTAAACAGGATGTTTCCGTTGTTTTAGCGGGCGAAGCCGGGCAGGGGATAGCTACGATCGAACAGATCCTTATGCGAGTCCTCAAGGCCGAGGGTTATTATGTCTCCGCGACCAAGGAATATATGTCTCGCGTCCGCGGAGGCACAAACACGACAGAAATCCGCGTCACCTCCCTACCCGTTGCCGCCTTTCTTGACCGGATCGATCTTTTTGTCTCACTGGATCCAGGGACTGTCGCCCATGTCAAGGATCGTCTTTCTCCCGAAACTATTATTATTGCTGATGAAAGCAGTCCAAAAGAAGGGGAGCAGGTCATTATTCCTGTTCCTTTCTCGAAGATTGCAACAGGCCTGGGCAGTCGGGTTTTGTCCAATACGGTGGCGCTTGGGTTCCTTGCATCCTTGTTTGATGTTTCCCCGGTAGCATTGCTTGAAGGGGTCAGGCGTTCTTTTGAGAGAAAAGAAGCAGATGTTATTGAGAAGAATTGTTCGGCCGCGCAACAGGGCTTTGATCTTGGGAAACAGGCTGTTGTCAAATATCAACTATCCATTCAGATTGATCGGGATCCCGCGGTTAAAAAGCGGATGATTATAAGCGGGCACGAGGCTGCGGCCCTCGGGGCTGTTGTGGGCGGGTGTAATTTTCTCGCATCTTATCCGATGTCACCTTCGACGGGCGTTCTGACATTCTTGGCTGGGCACGCGAAGGAGTTTGGTATTGTTGTAGAGCAGGCGGAGGATGAGATCGCGGCCATCAACATGGGGCTGGGCAGTTGGTACGCCGGTGGACGGGCCATGGTGACCACATCCGGCGGCGGTTTTGCTTTAATGTCAGAAGGCTTGAGCCTGGCCGGAATGATTGAATCCCCCATGGTCATTCATCTGGCGCAACGGCCTGGCCCTGCCACCGGTCTTCCCACGCGGACAGAGCAGGGGGACCTGGATCTTGCGCTTTACGCCGGGCATGGAGAATTTCCTCGGGCAATTCTTACTCCAGGGACGCTTGAGGACATTTTTTGTCTTACAGCCAAAGCATTTGATCTTGCCAATCGGTATCAGGTCCCGATCTTTATTTTAACAGACCAGGGGCTTCTTGATCTGTATTACACCCTTTCCGAACTTCCGGCTGTTTTACCAAAAACATCAAATGATATCGTTCAAACAGGCGCTGATTATAAACGATACCAGCTTACCGAAAATGGACTTTCGCCGCGTGGTATTCCGGGCTTTGGCCAGGGGACCGTTTGCGTCGACAGCGATGAACATGATGAAGACGGGCGCATCATCGAGGATGGTCCGACCCGCAAGGCCATGGTTGATAAACGGATGAAAAAACATGGGCTTCTCCTTAAGGATGTCCTGGCTCCTGAATTATTCGGGGCGAAGAATTATAAGAAACTTATTATCGGATGGGGGTCTACTTTCCATGTGATCCGGGAGGCGATGGAAGAGCTAAAAGACCCGGACACGGCGTTCCTTTATTTCAGGCAGGTCTATCCGTTCCCTGACGTGGCGGTTGGCTTGATCAAAAATGCCAAGGAAGTCATCTGTATCGAGAATAATGCGACGGGGCAGTTCGCCCAACTTTTACGGCGTGAAACATCTCTGGCGGTCGGGCGGAAGATATTGAAATATAACGGATCTCCGTTCTCTGTTGAAGAGCTCGTTAGACAGATTTAACTAAGCATGTGAGGTATTTTATGGGCAAGACAAAGTTCGATCTTCCTGATGCCAAAGTGGCATGGTGCCCGGGATGCGGGAACTTTAGTATTTTGACTTTTCTCCAGGACGTCCTTGAAGAGTTGGTGACGGACCCGCAAAAGTTGGTCCTGGTGTCCGGTATTGGACAGGCCGCCAAGCTTCCACAATATGTTAAGGCGCATTATTTCAACGGGCTGCATGGACGCGCCTTGCCTGCGGCTGTGGCGATAAAGGCTTCAAACCCTTCTTTGACCGTTGTCGTTACAAGTGGGGATGGTGATACGTACGGCGAAGGGGGAAATCATTTTATCCACACGATCCGCCGGAATCCGGATATTACAGATATTGTTCACAACAACATGGTCTATGGGCTCACCAAGGGGCAGGCTTCACCGACAAGCGCCAGGGGGTTCAAGACGCCGGTCCAAACCAACGGCGTGATCTTAGAACCGTTCAACCCGCTGGCGGTGGCTATCGCGTTGGATGCGTCGTTTGTGGCCAGGATTTTTGTTGGCTTTAAGGACCATTCCAAGGAGGTCTTGAAAAAGGCCATCCTTCATAAAGGATATGCCTTAGTCGACGTTTTTCAGCCGTGCGTGACGTTTAACAAGATGAATACGTACCAGTGGTTTCAGGAGCACACTTATTTTTTGGACGCTTCACACGATCCGCGCAACCGCGCAATGGCTTTCGCGCGTGCCATTGAGACGGACAAGTTTCCGCTGGGAGTTTTTTATCAGCAGGAAGGGAAACCCGTGTTCGAAGACCAGCTGAGTGCTTACCATGACGACAAGACTCCGCTTTTTCAAAGAAGGCCGAATTTGGAAGCAGTCAACCGTATTACGGAGCAGAGGAGACAGTAATGAAAGAAAAAAATATTGCCCAACTTGCATTTGGATTTGTGTTGATGATAGGTGTTGTAAATTTATTCGCGGACTTTACCTATGAAGGCGCAAGAAGTATTAATGGGGCTTTTTTGTCTAGTTTAGGCGCCAGTGCCGTTGTGGTTGGATTTGTGGCTGGTTTTGGTGAATTAATTGGTTATGCGTTACGTTCCGTAGCAGGATTTTTTGCCGATAGAACTCACAAATATTGGATTTTTGCGTTTGTTGGCTATGCCATTAATATGCTTGCCGTGCCTGCTTTGGCATTAGCAGGTAATTGGCCGATGGCTTGTGTGTTAATAGTGGCCGAGCGCACAGGAAAAGCTATCAGGAAGCCGTCAGTAGAAACCATGCTTTCTTTCGCCGGTAAAGAAATGGGTAACGGCTGGGTATTCGGGCTTAATGAATTTTTGGATCAATTTGGCGCGACAATCGGCCCGTTAATCGTGGCTTGGGTTTTATTTACAAAAAATAGTTATAAATACGGATATGGCGTTCTTTTGATATCAGCGTTGTTGTGTATAGCAATGGTTATAGCGGCCAGATTGTTTTTCCC
>CAZABZ010000147.1:0-3252 GCA_964483535.1 uncultured Planctomycetales bacterium
ACTTCCCAACCCTTGATCACATTCATGACTTCTTCCATCGCCGAGCCGCTTGAGGATGAAGCGTATTGCGGGTATAAAGGAATAACGATCAACTGTTTAAAGCCTTTGTCCTTAAACTGGGATAAAACTGACTTGATGCCTGGATTTTGATACCGCATGGCCAACTTCACTTCGAATGCCGCACCCAACGCTTGCTGTAAAAGCCCTTCAAGCTCCAGGCCGTACACTTTCAAAGGAGAGCCTTTGGCTGTCCACAATTCACGATATCGTTTAGCTGATTCAGGGGCGCGGAAAGGTGCTATGATTAAATTAACCAACAGGAACCTGCGCCAAAAAGGGATGCCCATCACCCGCGCATCCATCAGGAATTCACGCAGATATTTGCGCACATCCGCCACAGAAGGACTGTCAGGAGTCCCTAAATTGATGATCAAAACGCCGGTCTTGTGTTGAACCATTTATTTATAGCGCTCCTCCTGTATTCGGTCCGGCGCTTAGGTGTGCTTTTATCGAACGCAAATAATACGTGGTCTTCAGGCCCTTTTCCCAAGCGTACATATACATATCGCTGATCTTCTTGCCATTGGGCTTGGCCTGATACAAATTTAAAGACTGCCCCATGTCAATCCATTTCTGACGGCGGCTGGCGGCCTCGATGATCCATTCATAATCAATTTCAAAAGCGGTGGCATATTTGGCTTTAAGAACGATCGGCACGCGCGTGATCTCCTGCACGCTGCCGTCGAAATATTTCAAATCATCTATCATCTCCTGGTCCCAAATGTTTAATTTCTTGAGATCCTCAACCAGGCGTTCATTGATCACCGTGAATTCACCGGAGAGATTACTTTTGATAAAGATATTCTTATACACCGGCTCAATGGACTGGATGACGCCGGTAATATGGCTAATGGTTGTCATCGGGGAAATGGCCATGATCAAACTATTACGCAAGCCTGTTTGTTTGATAGTAGAGCGTAATAGCTGCCAATCCATACGCGACATGCGGTCCACATCCAAATGACCACCCCGCTCTTTTTCTAAAAGAGCAATCGTATCAATAGGCAAAAATCCGCGGTCCCACTTGGATCCTTTAAAACTCGAATAAACCCCGCGTTCACGGGCCAACTCCATGGAGGACTGCAAAGCATAATAAGAAACAGCTTCCATGCTTTCATCGGCGAAATCCACAGCTTCTTGAGAGGCATAACTGAAATTAAGGCCATACAAAGCATCCTGAAAACCCATAATACCTAAACCTACGGGACGATGGCGCTGATTAGCCGTCTTGGATTCAACAGTGGGATAAAAATTGATATCAATAATATTATCCAGCATGCGCACCGCGGTTGTGATTGTCTCCTTAAGCTTAGCTTGGCAGATGACTTTGTCGCTGATGTGAAGCGCAAGATTGACAGAACCTAAATTGCATACCGCTGTTTCATCCTTGGATGTATTCAGCAAAATCTCAGTGCATAAGCTTGAACCGTGCACCACACCGGCGTGGTCCTGTGGTGAACGCACATTCGAAGGATCTTTCCAGGCAATCCAGGGATGGCCGGTTTCAAATACCATACCCAACATCTTGCGCCATAATTGCACCGCGGAAACCGTTTTGAAATTCTTGATTTTCCCTTCTTTGGCTAATTGTTCATATTCTTCATAGCGTTTCTCAAAAGCCTGGCCGTAAATATGATGCAAATCCTGGACCTCGCAAGGCGAAAATAATGTCCAGTGAGCGTTAGCCTTGACCCGTTTCATAAAAAGATCCGGGACCCAGCTGGCCGTATGCATATCATGCGTGCGGCGGCGTCCATCGCCGTTTTTTTTGCGCAATTCAAGAAAATCCTCAATATCCAAATGCCAAACTTCCAGATAAGCACACATCTCTCCCTGACGCTTGCCGCCCTGATTAACAGCCGAAGCCGTGTCATTAGCCACTTTCAAAAACGGAATAACTCCCTGGCTTTCGCCGTTAGTGCCTTTGATAGGACTGCCCATGGCCCTCACACTTGTCCAGTCATTGCCTAACCCCCCGCTCCATTTAGAAAGCATGGCATCGTCCTGGATGCATTTAAAAATATGGGACAAATCATCTTCAATGGTGGTCAAAAAGCAGGATGATAATTGCGGATGGCGGGTGCCGGAATTAAACAGCGTCGCGGTTGACACCATGAAACGGAAGGTGGACAGAATATTATAAAACTCAATGGCCTTTTGGTCCTTGAGGGCGCCCTCATGGACCGCCAGCCCCATGGCTACCCGCATCCAGAAAATCTGAGGTAATTCAACGCAACGGTCTTCCCAACGAATAAAATAACGGTCATGCAAAATCTGCAATCCCATGTAACGAAAAATAAAATCACGCTCAGGGACAATGGCCTTGCCTAATAATTTCAAATCAAAAAGTTTTAAAGACGGGTCCAACAATTCATGACGAACGCCATTTTCAATATAAGCCGCCAAATAATCGGGATACTCAAAGCGCATGCGTTCAAAAGAAACTTCCTGGGCCATGGCTTCCTGATATTCCATTAAGAGCAATAAACGGGCCGCCACAAATCCGTAATTCGGCTCCTGCTCAATAAAAGAACGCGCGGCCACGATATTGGCCTGGAACAACTGGCGGTCTGTCATGCCATCAGAATAATTCTTAACAGCCTCTTTAAAAAGTTTGTCCGCCGAGACATCTGCCAAACCCTTGCAGCAGGTCTCAAACTTAAAACGCACTTCATCCAAATTAATGGGCCGCTCAGCGCCTTTATCATTTTTGATGACTAAATTCTTGACCCATTCAACGGATTCTTCACTCCGGCCCCGGCCGCGGTTACGACGGGCTTTGGCGCGGTCTTCCCTATAGATGATATAACGCTTGGCCACTTCATGATAACCCGCGGCCATAATCACTTTTTCAGCAATGTCCTGTATTTCTTCAATATGAATAGATTTACCATCCGGCCAACGGGTGAGGACCTCGGAAACAACTTTTTCTGTCAGTTCGTGGGCTTTTTCGATCAAAATCTCATTATAAACGCCCTTATTTTGGGCGATCAGGGCCTTGGCAACGGCCAAAGCGATCTTTTCCTGCTTGAAAGAAACCACCTTGCCGTCACGCTTGATCACCGAATACAATTCAAATAACTTGCGGCGCTCCGAGTGATAACGGCGATAACTGGCATAACGCTCACCCGCTTCCTTATGGCCGTTTTCATACAGCTGACGGATCACTTCATCCTGAATTTCTTCAACCGT
>CAZABZ010000148.1:0-3244 GCA_964483535.1 uncultured Planctomycetales bacterium
TGGTTTTAGGCCGACTCTGTTGCAACGTCTGCGTGGCTAAAACATGCTCCACCTCGGAAGTTCCGATACCGAAAGCCAAAGACCCAAAAGCGCCGTGTGTCGCGGTGTGAGAATCGCCGCAAACAATGGTGAGGCCTGGCAAAGTTAAACCCAGCTCAGGGCCTATGACATGCACGATCCCCTGGTCTTTATCCGCGAAATCATATAACCGGACACCAAAGTCATGACAATTTTTGGATAAAGTGTCCATTTGCGCACGGGCCGTGGCATCAACCTTGGTAATATCTCTGGTGCGTGTCGATACATTATGGTCCATGGTGGCCACTGTCTTTTGCGGGCAGCGCACAGTCCTTTTATTTTCTCTTAATCCCGCAAAAGCCTGCGGACTTGTCACTTCATGCACCAAATGTAAGTCGATATAAATAAGGGAAGTGTCCCCCTGGGAGTCCCTCACCAGGTGGTCTTGCCATATTTTATCAAACATCGTTTTACTCATAATATCCCCTAATCCTTGATACCCCTTTCGGGAAAAGAAAACTAGAAATTACCTGAAGGGTCAATTATATAGAAAGGCTTCTTATATGTCAATGGCGAGGGCTTGCCGCTCTCTGCGAGGGCGAGGCAGGAAGAATTTAGTTTAAGATTTTGATGGATTTGCCTACGTTAATACCTTCAGGTGTCGTTAGATAAATGACATTCACATAACTCCGAGCGGCTATTTTATCCGGCATGATCGCTTTCGCATTCGCGTCCCAAAGAGTGGTGGTTGACGTCACTAAAATATGGGTTGTCTTTTTCGCGGCATCGGTCACAACAATTTCAGATTTTGTGCCTTTAACCGGGTCTGCCCAAGTCACGGATTTGACCTCTCCTCCCAAAATGGTATGCGTAGTATCAGACAGTGTTGCAGCCATTGCCAAATCATCTGCCCAGGCCCAAGAAGCATTGCCGACTAGAATGCATAAAATTAAAGCAATTTTCTTCATCACTGTTCTTCCAGAATTTTAACTCCCCTAAGAGTCCCCACCACCCGCTTAAAAGAGTTTAAATACCTTCGAATTAGATGGGCATTAGAATAAAATTAAAATTCTATAACGTTATTATTGGGATTTTACCGGAAGGGAAATGGTAAAAATAGTCCCTTGAGGGACATTCGCCTTGGCGTAAATTCTTCCTCCATGCGCCATGGCAATGGATTGGGCAATGCTTAAACCTAAACCAAAACCGATGCTGCTGCGGGATTTGTCAACCCTGTAAAAACGATCAAAGATATACGGCAATTCACTTTCAGGAATGCCGATGCCGGTGTCTGTGATATCAATATCCACTGAATCTTTCTGTTGGCGAAGATCGATAGAAATTTTGCCGCCGGGTTGTGTGTATTTAATGGCATTATCCAGAATATTAAGGATCATCCTCTTAAGCTGATTTTTATCGGCGAGGATATCTACCGTGTGGGCGCTGTTGGATTGAAGTGTTATGTTTTTTTGGAGAGCTAACACCTGAATGGCCTCCACGGAGTCTTTGACCAATAGGTTCAGGTCTAAGGGTAGCGCTTGAAGCGTTGTTGTTTTCGCGTCAAAACGTGCCAGTGTCAAAAGGTTTTCTACAATGCCCGCCAGGTGATTGACTTCCTCAAGACTGCTATGCAAGGTTGCTTCATATTCCTGGGCTGAACGGACCTTTTTTAATGTGACTTCCAATTCCCCTTTCAAAACGGACAAAGGGGTTTTGAGTTCATGGGAAATATCCTCCATAAATTGCCGTTGAGTGGTAAATGCTTCATCAAGACGGGCAATCATTTGATTAAACGTTTTTGCCAAAGCCTCTATTTCGTCTTTGGTGTCCGGGATTATGAGACGCAGTTTCAAGTTTGCCGCCGTGATCTGATGGATCGTTTCAATCATTTGATCAACGGGCCTTAACGTCAACTGGACCAAAAAAATACCGCTCAATCCCGTCAAGATGACTGTTAATGGCAATAAAAACAGTAAAGAAAAACTTAAATTGCGAAGCACCGTGCGCAGTTGGGCCAAAGGACTGGCCACCTGCACAACGTAAGAGAGCCTTTTATTTTCCATGACCGGGGTGGTAAAAATCCTGAACAAAACCGGCTTTCCATTAACATCAAGATAGGCGCTCTCAATATGGTCCGCGCCTTTTTTAACATCATAAAAAACACGTGAGTTAAGGTGCTCGGTGGGGACATTCCGGGAAGAAGCTATGGGATTGCCGTGGGCATCGAAAATACGGACGATAATATTGATCAAATTTGGATCACTGATCTTTTCTCCCACCCAGCGCCTGGCGATCTTGATAAAATTGATATTGTCCTCTTTGGTGAAATGGACCTTTACGTTACCTTCGGCAATGTCCATGCTTTCAGCCCCCCAATAGGTATCAATGGATTCTTCAATACCTTTGGCGCGGGAGCGTAAAATATTATCGGTGTCTTGGGAGATTTTTCGGTGAAGATTCTGATAAAGGACCATCCCGAAAACAAAAAGGGCCAATGACAGAATAAACATGTGCCACAGGACAATTTTAAAACGGATGGACGCAAGAGGCATGTTTTACTTTTTAAGCAAATACCCTTTTCCGCGCACGGTATGGATCATTTTATCCGCAAAGCCGCTGTCAATTTTATTGCGCAGGTAATTGATATAAACATCAATAACATTGGTGAAGGTGTCAAAATTAATGTCCCATACGTGCTCGGATATCATGGTACGGGTGACGATGTTTCCGGCATTGCGCATCAAATATTCCAATAACGCGTATTCCTTGACGGTAAGATCAATCTCACGCTCATCCCGAGTGACTTTATGGGTCAATAGATCCAGGCTCAAATCTCCCACTTTCAACTGGGTCTGCACGCGGCTGTCTCTTTTACGTAATAAGACACGCAGACGCGCCAACAATTCTTCAAACGCAAAAGGCTTAGGAAGATAATCATCCGCCCCGGAATCCAGGCCCTTGACCTTGTCTTTGACCGTGTCCTTGGCGGTCAGCATGATAATGGGCGTTTGATTGCCTTCTTTCCGCAATGTGCGGCAAAGAGTCAAGCCATCTATCTTAGGCAGCATCAAATCCAGAATGATGGCATCATAATCATTGGAACTTAACAAAAAATGCCCCTCTTGGCCATCATTGGCAACATCAACGGCGTACCCTTCTTCTTTAAGGCCGCGCTTGATGAATTGGGCTATTTTAGCTTCATCTTCTATGACCAGGATTCGCATAA
>CAZABZ010000149.1:0-3236 GCA_964483535.1 uncultured Planctomycetales bacterium
GCCAGCTTAGGCTTAAGTATTTTAGCTTTTTCAATCAGCAGGGCAAAAACTTCAGGCTCCCTCACAGCCAAATCCGCCAGCACCTTGCGGTCAAGATTGATTTGAGCTGCTTTAAGGCCGCTGATAAAACGGCTATACGATATGCCCGACTCACGGCAAGCCGCGTTTAGACGAATGATCCACAGGCTTCTAAATTCGCCCTTTTTCTTTTTGCGATCAAAATACGCGTATTGGCGAGAACCGATCAGAGACTTGATGGCTTCTTTGTAACGTTTGCTGCGATCGCCAAATTGGCCTTTGGCTTCTTTTAAAACGCGTTTTTTACGCTTATGCGAGTAAACATTGCTTTTAATTCGTACCATACGGCAACACCTTCCTTATGCGTTTGGAGTCCGTCGCTGATATGTATCCGCTATGGCGCAACTGACGTTTATGTTTGCGTGTTTTTTTACCCAAAATATGCTGGCGACCGGCATTGCGTTTTTTAAACAGACCGCTTTTGGTCATGCGCAAACGCTTGGACGCCGCTTTTTTGGTTTTTAATTTTAATTTTTTAGCCATAACATTATGCCTTCCTTAAAATCCTTCGCTTGTAGGCTCAGGATAACGCCAACCCTGTGTTGGTGTCATTTTTCCGATTTAGGCGACAGCACCATGGAAACGATGCGCCCCTCAGCCATGGGAGACTTTTCGACTATCGCGTACGGGGCAGTGGCAGTCACCACTTTTTCCAAAACCGCTTTCCATTGGTCCCTGAAGCTCATCTCCCTGCCTTGAAACACCATGTTGATTTTAACTTTGTCTTTCTTGCTCAAAAAAGCGATGGCCTGACGCATCTTGGTATCTAAATCATGCTCGTCGATGTGCGGCTTGATCCGGATCTGCTTTAAGTGCGTCACATGTTGGTGCTTTTTAACCTTCCGCTCTTTTTTCTGCTGGTCATATTTATATTTACTAAAATCTATAATCCGGCATACCGGCGGGGCCGCGGTGGGAGCCACCTCGATTAAATCGAGCCCATATTCAGTTGCTAACTCCAAAGCCCTGTTAATGTTCACCACCCCTAATTGTTCGGAATTAGGTCCGATCACTCTGACTTCTTTGGAACGAATTTGATTGTTGATCCGTATGTTCTTTAAAATAGTTAACCCTCCCGTGTTTATCCTATTGTTTTGCTTGACTCAAAGGCGTACTATTATCCCTAAATTCTATTGCTTGTCAATAATCTGCTGCTTAAGACGGCCCAGCAAGGCTTCCATGCTCATGGCGCCTAAATCGCTTCCGTTTTGCAAGCGCACCGCTACCTGTGACGATTGCGCTTCCTTATCTCCAATGATGATCTGATACGGGATCTTTTTAACCGAGGCTTCACGGATACGTTTGGATAAAGATTCATTGCGATCATCGACGATGACTCTAATGCCCTCCTGCTTTAAAGCTGTTTTGACCTTCACGGCAAAACTTTGATGTTCGTTCTTGATCGGAATGATCACCACTTGATTAGGCGCCAGCCATAAAGGAAAATTCCCCGCGTAATGCTCAATCAAGGTACCGATAAATCTTTCCAGGCTGCCTAAAATCGCCCGGTGCAGCATGACCGGTTGGGCCTGGGCGCCTGTTTCATCCACGTAATTAAGTTCAAAACGCTCGGGCAAAAAGAAATCGCACTGGATCGTTCCGCATTGCCATTGACGACCTATGGCATCTTTTAATTTAATGTCTATTTTAGGGCCGTAAAAAGCGCCGTCACCTTCATTGATATCATATTTTAAACCCTTGGCGTCCAACGCGTCTTTTAAGCTCGCGGTGGCTTTGTCCCAATTAGCGACGCTGCCCATGAACTTCTCGGGCCTGGTGGAAAGCTCAATATGCAGATCATGAAAGCCAAAATCATTCATAGTTTCAAAAACAAAATCAAGGACATCAATGACCTCATTCTTGATCTGTTGGGGCGTAAGGAAAATATGCGCGTCGTCCTGGGTAAATCCGCGCACGCGCAAAAGCCCGTGCAGGACCCCGGCCCTTTCCTGACGGTAAACCGTCCCTAATTCAAAATAACGAACAGGCAGATCACGGTACGAACGCGTCTGGGATTTATAAATGAGTATGTGCCCCGGGCAATTCATGGGCTTGACGGCATAATCCTCATCATCAACTTTAAAATAATACATGTTTTCACGGTAATGATCGGCATGGCCCGAAACTTCCCAAAGCTTGCCTTTTAAAATATGCGGGGTCATGACCAATTGATAGCCGCGTTTTAAATGCTGGGCGCGGGAGTAGTCTTCAATGATCTTCCGAAGCATGGCGCCGTTGGGATGATAAAAAATAAGTCCGGCTCCGGCGGTGTCATGATAAATATGGAAAAGATCCAGCTGAGTGGCTATTTTACGATGGTCACGCTTGCCCGCCTCCTCAAGCATTTTTAAATACTCATCCATCTCTTTTTGCGTAAAAAAAGCCGTTCCGTAAATGCGCTGGAGCATGGGCTTTTTCTCATCCCCGTGCCAATACGCGCCGGCCACTGAAAGCAATTTAAATCCTTTGATCAAACCGGTTGAGGCCACGTGCGGCCCTTTGCATAAATCCATAAATTCATCGCCGGTTTTATAAATGGACACTTCTTCATCTTTGATACCCTCAAGCAACTCAACCTTATACGTTTCATTGGCCGCGGCAAAAAGCTTTTTGGCTTCTTCGCGAGGAACAAAAACTTGCGTTACGGCCAAATTCTTCTGCACGATGCGATGCATGGCCTTTTCGATCTTACGTAAATCGTCGTCGGAGAAGGGTTCTTTTTTATCAAAATCATAATAAAACCCGCTTTCAATCGCAGGCCCTATGGCGACTTTGATCTCCGGCCAAAGTTCCTGGACCGCTTGGGCCATGACGTGCGCCGCCGTGTGCCTTAATTTATCTATGTCTTTGCTGTAATCCATAACATTCCCTTAAAAATCTGGAGGCGTGGAGCGGAATCGAACCGCTGAATAGTGGTTTTGCAGACCACTGCCTTACCACTTGGCTACCACGCCGTCGTTCGCTCCTGATCTCTCCTCGCGCGTCATTCAACAATATTACAATGGGCGGGGAGGGACTTGAACCCTCACAGCCTTACGGCCATAGGATTTTAAGTCCTACGTGTATACCAGTTCCACCACCCGCCCTAATTTTTCCACAAATATAAAAATCTGGTGGACCCGACAAGACTCGAACTTGTGACCTTTTCCATGTCAAGG
>CAZABZ010000150.1:0-3207 GCA_964483535.1 uncultured Planctomycetales bacterium
CTTCATTAAACGCGATTTGTTGCGGTGAATGCCTGGCTGTCGTGGCTATCGGGATGGCGCTTCGAATGCTCTTTGGGTGGTTCACCAACCAGGACAAAACCTGCATCCCTCCCATAGAGCCCCCCACTACCGTAAGTAATTGTTTAATACCTAAATGATCAATCAACCGTTTTTGGCAGTTGACCATGTCATTGACTGTAATTAACGGAAAATCCAAAGCATACGGTTTGCCTGACTTAGGATTAATGCTCGAAGGTCCGGTTGAGCCCTTGCATCCTCCCAATACGTTAGAGCAGATCATAAAATATTTATCCGTATCAAAAGCTTTCCCAGGACCGATCATTGAATCCCACCAGCCGGGTTCTTTTTCTCCTTCATGCAAGCCAGCGGCATGCGCATCCCCTGAAAGGGAATGAAGAATGAGAACAGCGTTGGTCCCATCCGAATTTAATTTTCCATAGGTTTCATAGGCAATGGTGATGGGCCCCAATTTCTCGCCATTCTCAAGCATAAGCTCATCAAACGTAAAATACTTTATTTCAGCAATAGGGTTGGGTATTTTCATGCCTTAACCTCTTGAAAAAGCCAGGTGGACAGATAACGTTCACCGGTATCCGGTAGAATGACAACAATGGTTTTTCCCTTATTTTCTTTTCGTTTAGCGACTTCGAGTGCCGCCCACAAAGCAGCCCCGCTCGAAATCCCGACAAGAAGGCCATCCAGCCGTGCCGCTTGGCGCGCGGTCTCTCCGGCATTTTCATTGGTGACACGAATAATCTCATCAATAATACCCAGGTTCAAAACCTTCGGTACGAACCCTGCGCCAATCCCCTGGATCTTATGCAACCCTGGGGCCCCGCCGGATAAAACCGGAGAAGCATCAGGCTCAACAGCAATCGCCTTAAAACCAGGTTTTCTTTTTTTAATGACCTCGGCGATGCCTGTAATGGTCCCGCCCGTTCCTATACCGGAAATCAGGATATCAACTTGACCGTCGGTATCTTTCCAGATTTCTTCAGCTGTGGTCTTGCGGTGAATTTCAGGATTCGCCGGGTTATTAAACTGCTGTGGGACAAAGCTATTCGGTGTGCTATGAGCAAGTTCTTCGGCTTTTTCGATAGCACCTTTCATGCCTTTGCTTCCTTCAGTCAAGACTAACTCTGCTCCAAAAATCTTGAGCAATTGTCTGCGCTCAAGGCTCATGGTATCCGGCATGGTGAGAACTAATTTGTAACCTTTAGCGGCCGCAATAAAGGCCAAGGCAATTCCCGTGTTACCGCTGGTTGGCTCAATGATAACTGTATCTTTTTTTATCAATCCTTTACGTTCCCCATCCTCAATAAGAGCAAGCCCGAGCCGGTCCTTAACGCTCGAGAGCGGATTAAAGGATTCCAGCTTCGCGAATATGATTGCTTCGCTCCCTTTGGCGATACGGTTTAGCCGGACCAACGGCGTGTTGCCGATCGTTTTAGTAATGTCTGAAAATGTTTTAGACATAGACGCCTCTCTATATTTTTGCTAAAGCCTGTTGGATATCCGTAATAATATCATCGACATGCTCAATCCCGATGGATAGACGGATAAAATCAGGCGTTACTCCAGTTGAAAGTTGCTCTTCCTCAGAAAGTTGTTGATGCGTGGTTGTCGCCGGATGGATCGCAAGAGTTTTGGCATCACCCACATTGGCCAAATGAGAAATCAACTCTAACGAATCAATGAATTTCTTCCCAGCTTCTAACCCGCCTTTAATGCCAAAGCCTATTATAGCACCGGCCCCTTTAGGCAAATACTTCTTTACCCGTTCTTTTTGAGGACTATCATCAAGCCCCGGATAGTTTACCCAACTGACCTTAGGATGCTTTTTAAGATATTTCGCAACCGTCAAAGCATTTTCGGCATGCCGTGGCATACGCAAATGCAAAGTTTCCAGGCCTTGAAGGAACAAGAACGAATTAAACGGGGACAGCGCGCAACCAACATCCCTCAACAGCGCCACACGCGCCTTGATAATATAGGCAATATTGCCTAAAGGCTTTAACGCCTCGACGAAATTAATGCCGTGATAACTTGGATCGGGACCGGCAATAAGTGGAAACTTACCATTTTCCCAATTAAATTTTCCGGAATCAACAATGAGTCCGCCAAGGCTTGTTCCGTGGCCGCCGATGAACTTGGTCGCGGAATAAACGATGATGTCAACGCCATGATCAAAAGGCCTTAACAAATACGGCGAAACCGTATTATCCAAGACAAAAGGGACCCCATGCTTGTGAGCAATTTTAGAAATACCTTCAAGATCTGCCACATCAAGCTTAGGGTTTCCAATCGATTCCGCGTAAACCGCCTTGGTTTTCGGCGTGATCGCCTTATCTAAAGCAACAAGGTCATTGGATTTTACAAAGTTGACCTTCACCCCTAATCTTGGAAAAGTATAATGGAGAAGATTATACGTCCCCCCATAGAGATTATCTGCTGAAACAATTTCATCTCCCGCCTGGGCGATATTCAATAGTGCCAAGGTAATGGCAGACTGCCCGCTGGAAGTGGCCAACGCCCCGACCCCGCCATCCAAGGCCGCGATTCTTTTTTCAAAGACATCGGTAGTGGGGTTCATCAGACGGGTATAAATATTACCGAATTCACGCAGCCCAAAAAGGTCGGCAGCGTGCTGGGTATTTTTAAATTGATACGAGGTTGTTTGATAAATCGGCACAGCGCGAGAACCGGTTGTCGGGTCTGGCTCCTGCCCGCCATGTAAGGCGAGTGTTTCTGGTTTTAATTTTGCGTCGATCTTACTCATTTTGTTACTCCTTTTTAATATTGCTCGAACTCTCCCTAAAACGCATATTGAGCGCTTAAGACAGGGCCGCTACCCAATCCAATCTTTGTATTGCTAGGATTATACCTCCCTGTTTCGGTATAAGCCAAAACAAGTGTAAGATTTTTATTCGCCAGCCATGCCACATGCACATCCCAATAATTGGCGTTACTTAATTTGCCGTAATTTTCTCCTTCTTTAAATTCATACCCCACGGCAAAATTATGTGGCAGTACAACATCAATATTTTCAAAAGCGGTCTCTTTTCTCCTATTATCAAAACCAAGAACACCGGTAGACAGTTCTTGTGACGAAAGAATACCGCTTGATAATACCACAGGCAAAGGTAACTGAGTAATTGTTTTTGTTGCGACAGCATACCAATCCTC
>CAZABZ010000151.1:0-3206 GCA_964483535.1 uncultured Planctomycetales bacterium
TAACGCTGCAGTATTTAGGGGTTTCAGATTGCGACATGGAAAAGGGCTCTTTGCGCTGCGATGCCAATGTGTCCATACGCCCCATAGGTCAAACGGACTTGGGCACCAAGACAGAATTAAAAAACATGAATTCCTTCCGCGCGGTCAAGAATGCTTTGGAATATGAGGTCGAGCGTCATACGCAGGTGATTGAATCCGGCGGTAAAGTCATGCAGGAGACTTTGTTGTGGAATGATGAGAAGGCGATGACCATCACCATGCGTTCCAAAGAGCAGGCCCATGATTACCGTTATTTTCCAGATCCTGATCTGGTGCCTTTTACAGTCGATGATAAAGTCATTGATGGCGTGCGTGCCGAATTGCCTGAGCTTCCGCAGGCGAAATACTTACGTTTTTTAAGCCAATACAGCCTGTCAGAATATGATGCCAATATTCTGGTGGCGGATAGCCGTATGGCTGATTTTTTTGAGGCAGCGCTCAAAGAATATCCTCAAGCTAAAAAGGTAGCCAATTGGCTGGCGGGCCCCGTCTTCATGGAACTTAATAACCGTAAAATGTCTATAGGCGGGTTAAAATTAACGCCCAAAGATTTAGTAACTTTGATCGCCAAAGTCGAAGACAATGTGGTCAGTAATTTGGTCGGTAAAGAAGTTTTGACTGCCATGTTGGATGAGGGTAAAGGCGCTGATGAGATCATTAGAGAAAAAGGCTTGGCCCAAGTTTCGGATATTTCCGCATTGCTTGTCATTATCGATGGAGTCATTGCCCGGAATCCGGCCGTGGTTGAGCAAATTAAATCCGGTAAGCCCAATGCCGTCGGATTCTTAGTGGGGCAGGCCATGAAGGAATCAGGCGGCCGCGCTAACCCTAAGAAATTAAATGAACTGATAACACGGAGAATAACAGGTGTCTAAAAAAGCTTTTGTATTGGGATTGGCTGTCTTGGCTTTGCTGGGGGCTTGTTCTGTGGGTGTTTCGCAGATCACAGCCTCAAATAAGAAAGATTTATATTCTCAAGTTGAGCTTTTCAGTTACGCGCTGACGACCATTCAGTCGGACTATGTGGATGAAAAGACACCGCAGGCCCTGATCTATGGAGCGCTTAAAGGGATGCTTTCATCGCTTGATCCGCACAGCCAATTCATGGACCCTGACGAGTACAAGGACCTAAAAACTGAGACAGAAGGAAAATTCGGCGGCCTTGGTATTGAGATTTCCATAAAAGATGATTTATTGACGGTCATTTCCCCGGTAGAGGACTCGCCGGCCTGGCGTGCGGGCATTAAAGCCGGAGATCGGATCGTTAAGATCGGTCATGAGGTCACCCGTGATATGAGCCTGGATGACGCGGTCAAGAAATTGCGGGGAGACCCGGGCAGCAAGGTGACGATTACCATCTTGCGCGAAAGTGATGACTCGGTCCAGGATTTTGTTATTACCCGGGAGATTATCCATGTGGAGGATATCAAGGATCCTCATATTATAGACGATCATATCGGTTATGTGCGCTTGACCGAATTCCGTGAAAATTCTTACAGCGAATTACACCAGGCTTTGGAAAAGTTAAAAGCCCAGGGTGCGGATAGCTTGATCCTGGATTTGCGTAATAATCCCGGCGGGCTGTTGGATGTGGCCATCAAGATCTCCGAAGATTTTCTGCCTGCAGGCAAGACGATTGTTTCAACCAAAGGCCGGCATTCTTCCGAAGACTACATAGCTAAGTCCCAAAACAACAGCAGGGTCTTTCTGGATTGGCCGATGGTGGTGATGATCAACGAGGGTTCTGCCTCAGGAAGTGAAATTGTGGCCGGCGCTCTTCGGGACAATAAAAGAGCGGTGTTAGTCGGGGTCAAATCTTTTGGCAAAGGTTCTGTGCAATCCGTGATACCATTACCCGACGGATCAGGTTTGCGTTTGACCACGGCACGGTATTTTACCCCTTCGGGAGTGTGTATTAACGGTATCGGGATCACTCCCGATGTCGTGATAGAAGAGAAGGCCCACAAAGAAGATGATGGTAGTGATGAGAAAAACGTCAGTAAAAAGAATAATGAGGACCTGGAAACCATATTTGCCAATCTTGAACATAAAGACGATAAAAATAAAATTAACAAGAAAGAGCAGGCTGATCTTCAGCTGCAAAGCGCGATCAATGTTATTAAAGGCATTAAGATTTACTGTAAATTCCAGCAGAAGTAGG
This sequence comes from uncultured Planctomycetales bacterium, assembly GCA_964483535.1. Taxonomy (GTDB): domain Bacteria; phylum Omnitrophota; class Gorgyraeia; order Zapsychrales; family Fredricksoniimonadaceae; genus JABDGZ01. Next base: position 2,201 of record CAZABZ010000151.1, read on the forward strand.
GTTGTCTTTCCAAAGAGATTCTTAAATTATCCTTATGGCTAAAAGAAAAAAAATTGTTACTCCAAAGAATGACACGAAAGTCGCTGCTATTGTCGCGGGTTTGTTTATGGCGGTTATTATAGTATTTTTTCTTTTTTCAAAAGGTAATGAATCTCACAACCAAACGACCTCTCCTGTCAGTGAGGGTGTCGATATGTACCTTCCTAATGAAAATATTAAACCTGTTGAGCCCATAGCCATTGCTCGAAAGGTCGTTTCAGAACATCTTGAGAGGGTCCCAGGTTCAGGTGGAAAAATCGCGATCATTATTGATGATTGGGGGCAGACGACGGCTAACTGTAAATATTTAAAAGAAATACCGGAAGCATTGGCAGTGTCTATATTGCCGGGTTTACGGCATACCAAGGATGTGGCCAATTGCGCTAATCTTTATCATAAGGTGGCCATGCTCCATTTGCCTTTGGAAGCCTTGCATAATTATGATTTTTATCCTTCGGATTATGTTATAAAAACGACCATGAGTCCGGAGTTAGTTTCTAGAATATTAGACGATGATTTAGCCCAATTGCCTTTGATTGAAGGAGTCAACAATCACATGGGCTCAAAAGCCACTGAAGACAGGCCCTTGATGAGTATCATTTTTAAAAAGATAAAAGGGAAAGGGCTGTTTTTTGTCGACAGCATGACAGCGCGCAACACTGTTTGCGCGCCCTTAGCCGATGAGATGGGATTGGCTTTTGGCAAGAGGGACGTCTTTTTGGATAATATCAATACCAGAGAAGCGATCACTAAACAAATCATGGTTCTTGCCAAAAGAGCCCGCCGCAAAGGTTATGCCGTGGCCATCGGCCATGACCGGCATCTGACCATGCAGGTGCTCAAAGAAGCAATCCCTTTGCTTGAGAAACAAGGTTTTCAAATTGTCAGCATCAAAGAGCTTCTTAAAAACAAATGAATATTTTAGGCATTGAAACTTCCTGTGATGAGACTGCGGCCGCGGTTGTTT
>CAZABZ010000152.1:0-3202 GCA_964483535.1 uncultured Planctomycetales bacterium
GTTTTTTGGGCCATCGAGTGCACATAAATTTTACCGTTAAAAACAGCCCGGGACTTGCCATTAAGCAATCCCTTATATAGCTGATAACCGGTGCAATTAGGCTGCTGAATATCCAGCAAAGTGTGATTATCGACTTGTTGATTGCCGTCGATGCCATAGAGACCGTTCATGATCGTATGGGTCCCCTCGCCTTTGATCAAAACGGACAAATTATTACGGGTCAACTTCCCGCCATGATCAAAAGAAAAAGAATCCAGGGAACTGCCCTTTTCCTGCCAAATGCGGGTTGAACCGATATGCACGGCCTGATGACTTTCTGCCTGGACTTTGCAATATTCTACCAGTGCATTGGATGCGATTTTCATATCTGTGACCGCGTTAGACAAATAAGACACCGGCTCAAAACAAATATGGCTTTCTAAAATACTCACCTGTGCCGCTTCAGACACCGATATAAAACTGCGGGGAAAAACTATTGTTCCGGGAGCAGCCCCGCTGGTCACATGAATGATGTGGACTAACGGCCCAATAACGGCGTTTTTCGCGACTTGAATAAAAACCCCGTCTAAAAAAAGCGCCTGGTTCATCCATAAAAACGCTTTGGTGTCATTGGGAGAAAATTTTGAAATAGTGTCCTGAATTTCAGCAGGGGTATGCGCCAATGCCTCATTGAGTGAAGAAACCGTCAGTCCAGAAGGCAAATGTTTTAAATCTGATAATCCGCCCCACAAAACACCGTTGACTAAAACGATATTGATGTCCGCCTTGTCACGGTAATCTTCAAATTGCTTGTCCTCGATCAATTGATGGTGAGTGGTGATTTGAAAACGGCCATTGGCCACGTCAGCCAAAGACGTGTATCTCCATTCCTCGTCCTTGGTCGTTGGCATACCGGTTTGGGCCCACTGATCAAAACTTTTCTGACGAAAGGCTTTAAGCCAGGTACCGGAGGTGTTTTCTAATTTAGACTGATAAAGTTCTAACCCTTCAATGTTCATTTAATTAACCAATCATAACCGCGGCTTTCAACTTCCAAAGCCAGTTCCTTGCCTTCGGATTTGACAATTTTACCGTCATAGAGGATATGGACAAAATCAGGCTGGATAAATTGAAGCAGTCGCTGATAATGGGTGATCAAAAGGATCGCGTTGTCCTTGCGACGCAATTTATTGACCCCTTCAGCCACGATTTTCATGGAGTCAATATCAAGGCCTGAATCCGTCTCATCCAGGACCGCTAAACGCGGATTTAAAACCGCCATCTGCACAATTTCATTGCGCTTCTTTTCACCGCCGGAAAAGTCCACATTGACCGGACGGTCGATAAAATTCTCATCCATCTCCAATAACTTCATTTTCTCCCGCAGGTATTTGTCAAAATCAATAGGGTCCATTTCAAGGGCCCCTTGATGACGGCAAATGGCATTAAAAGCCGCACGCAAAAATACGGAACTTGATACCCCGGGGATTTCGACAGGATATTGAAACGCTAAAAACACGCCTTCGCGGGCGCGCAGGTCAGGCTCCATTGACAACAAATTCAATTTTTTAAAATTGACTTCATACTCAATAGAGCCACCTGTGACTTCATATTGCGGATGGCCCGCGATCACCTTGGACAAAGTGCTTTTGCCCGAACCGTTAGGCCCCATGATCGCGTGCACCTCACCGGCATTTATGTTTAAATTGATCCCCTTTAATATTTCCTTGCCTTCGATACCGGCATGTAAATCTTTGATTTTTAACATTAACCTATGCTCCCTTCCAATTTCATCTCCAATAATTTGACCGCTTCCACAGAAAATTCCAAAGGTAACTCTTTAAAAACGTCCTTACAAAACCCGTTAATGATCAATGAAATGGACTCTTCTAAATCCAAACCGCGTGAACGCAAATAAAACATCTGCTCCGCGTTAATTTTGGAAGTAGACGCCTCATGTTCCACGACAGCTGTATTGTTTTCGACTTCAATATAAGGAAAAGTGTTGGCAGAGCAATTGTTTCCCACCAGCATGGAGTCGCATTGGGAAAAATTACGCGCCCCATCCGCCGTCGGCATGATCTTGACCAAACCCCGATAACTATTGTGCGCGAAATCCGATGAAATCCCCTTAGAGACAATGGTGCTTTTGGTGTTCTTCCCGATATGGATCATCTTGGTGCCCGTATCCGCGATCATATGATTATTGGTCAAAGCCACGGAATAAAATTTACCGATAGAATTGTCTCCCTGCAAAATGACGCTGGGATATTTCCAGGTGATGGCACTGCCTGCCTCAACCTGGGTCCAGGAGATCTTGGAATTGGCCCCCTTGCATTTGCCGCGTTTGGTGACAAAATTATAGATACCGCCGCGGCCTTCTTTGTCCCCGGAATACCAATTTTGCACCGTCGAATATTTGATCTCGGCATTGTCCAAAGCCACCAGCTCAACGACTGCCGCGTGCAACTGGTTTGTGTCTCGTATAGGGGCGGTACAGCCTTCCAGATAACTGACATAACTGTTATCTTCAGCGATAATTAAAGTACGTTCAAACTGGCCGGTATTTTCAGAATTAATGCGAAAATACGTGGAAAGCTCCAGCGGACAGCGCACACCTTGGGGAATATAACAAAATGATCCGTCGGAGAAGACCGCCGAATTTAAGGACGCGTAAAAATTATCCGTATAAGGCACCACAGACCCCAAATATTTCTTGACCAGATCAGGATGATGAATAACAGCCTCAGACATGGAACAAAAAATAATGCCGAGTTTGGCCAATTCACCCTGATGTGTCGTGCCCACCGATATGCTGTCAAAGACCGCGTCAACAGCCACACCGGTCAAGCGTTTCTGTTCACTCAAGGGGATGCCCAAACGGTCAAAAGTCTTGACTAATTCTTCATCGACCTCGCTCAAGCTTGCAGGGCTTTCATTTTTCTGCTTAGGCGCGGCATAATAATAAATATCCTGATAATCAATAGGCCCGTATTCAAAATTAGGCCACGAAGGCTCCTGCATTTGAAGCCAATGACGAAAAGCCTTCAAGCGCCACTCAAGCATCCATTCAGGTTCTTTTTTCTTGGCAGAAATAAGGCGTATCGTATCTTCATTAAGGCCTTTGGGCGGCTTATCTTCCGAGATGTCCGTGTGGAACCCATAACGGTACTCATTTTCTTTTTGTTTAATGACATCTGACATATATTATTCCCTGCCCCGC
>CAZABZ010000153.1:0-3199 GCA_964483535.1 uncultured Planctomycetales bacterium
GTCCAATTCGACCCAGCCCAGCTAAATGAGCTGATGCAAGGGGGCTTTGAAGGCTTTACGCCGGCCATCATCAACATCACACATATCTCAAGCCCGTTTCAATTATTGGGTATAAATCCAGCTAAGCAACCATAGAATTTGGCAAAAGTTTAGGTTTTAAAAAGATTGCCGGTCTAAAGATCTATACCCAACCGCCTCGGCAATATGTGCCGCTTCGATTGATTCGCTCCCCGCTAAATCCGCATGTTGAAGATTGCGAACTTCTATGATAACCTTATTTCGGTTTTTTCCTGTGTAGTTGTGGGGGAAGTTATGCGCACTATTATTGTTACTTTTGCAATTCTTTTTGTACTGGTTTCGCATGGTTATGCGCGTGAAGCTGAGCATAGCCCTATATTTGTTATTGGTCAGGATGTTCAATCAATTAAGGATTATTTTTCATCATTAAAGAAATTCTCAGGGACAAAGGGCATTCATTACCCCGATGGGTTCATGGCCTATACGGCTATCAATGATTTGAGGGGGCTGTTCGATCCTGTTGACCAAGGGGCAGGTGTAAATTATGCAGATGATTTGATCAGGACGTATCCTCAATGCCGTATTATTCAAATTGGTCTTTACATGAGATATATGCTCAAAGAAATTGTTGGGGGAGGGCTTGATCAGAACATTATTAAGTTGGGGCAATGGATCAGAGATTCTAAAAGGGATGTTTATTTGCGCATTGGCTATGAATTCGATAACCCGGAGAATGATTATGATCCTCAGGAGTATATTTTAGCTTACAGGTATATTGTAAATAAGTTACGAGCAATGAGGATTCCCAATGTTCATTTTGTGTGGCACACTATCGCCTGGAGAGATAAGAATTGGCCGGACTACCAGCCCCTAAAGTGGTATCCAGGCGATCAATACGTTGATTGGGTGGGGGTTTCATTTTTTGATTCCAAGCAGGATGAAGAGCGCAATGAGGCTGCAGTGTTTGCCCGCAGACTTAATAAACCATTGATGATCGCTGAAAGTTCGCCGTTTAATCAATATACAGCAGAGGGGAAATTGCAGTGGGTCAAAAAGCTTTTTGAGTACATCAGAAAGAATAATGTTAAATACTTAAGTTATATTAACGTTGATTGGGATGCGTTGCCATTATTTATGAGTTATAAATATGGGGACGCTCGTTTGCAAAATGAACCTGCTTTAATGAAAGAATGGGTAAAGCAGGTTGAACGATACCGTCAGAGATAAACAGCGAGGATGATCATCGAACCCTAAATTCTTATCCGGTTTTTTGGGGAGGGATGACAAAACCGATGGGTGTTTTTGGCTTTTGCGGCGGGTCGATCAGGCGTTTGATGGCGTTGAACACAATTCTAAACTGTGCGTCGTATTTCCGCTCCATGGTCTCGATTTTTATCCGCAGGTCTTTGTGAACTAACATTAATTCCCTTAACTTGGTGAATGTGCGCATGATTTGGATGTTGACTTCGATTGCTTTTTTACTGTTCAGGACGCTGGAGAGCATCAAAATGCCGTGTTCGGTAAAGGCGTAGGGTTTTTTACGAAGTCCTTGTTTGTCTGCATTGGAAGTCACAATTTGTGACTTCCAATTCTCAAACTCTTCTTCTGTTAGTTGAAACATAAAATCTTCAGGGAAACGCTTAATGTTCCTTTTTACCGCTTGGTTCAGAACTTTTGTTTGAACGCTATAAAGAAATGCGAGATCGCGGTCTAGCATAACTTTAGAACCTCTAATGATGAAGATTCTTTGTGCAATTTTCTCTTGAGTTATTAAGATCAATTGTTTGTTCATATTTTGTCCTTTCTTAGAATGTGGCTCTGTCTAATGATCTATAACCTACCGCCTCGGCGATGTGCTCAGCCTCAATAGTCTCACTGCCAGCCAAATCGGCTATACTCCTCGAAACTTTAAGTATTTTATCGTGCGCACGGGCGGAGAATTTTAATTCTTCCATGGCCTTCATCAAAATACCTTTGGCCTCTTTTGATAAGACACAAAAATTACGCAAATGCGAGCTTTCCATGTGGGCATTGCACAAGACGGGCTGACCTTTAAATCGTTGCCATTGCGCCTGCCTTGCTTTTGTGGTGCGTTCTTTGATAATCGCGGAAGATTCTTCCAGAGGAGCATCGACGAGTTCACGGGTTTTTAAAGGCAGGGCGTGCAAGTGGATGTCAATGCGATCAAGCAGGGGCCCGGAAATTTTGTGCCGGTATTTTTCAACTTGCAAGGGGGAGCAGCGGCAAGCTTTTCCTGCCACATCCTTCCAGCCGCACGGGCATGGGTTCATCGCCGCGATGAGCATAAACCGGGTTGGAAAACGCAGACTCCCCTTGGAGCGCGCGATGGTGACATACCCGTCTTCTAAGGGCTGGCGTAAAACTTCCAGCACATGGCGATTGAATTCGAGGAATTCATCCAAAAATAAAACGCCGTTATGCGCCAGGGTCACTTCTCCGGGACGAGGTCCGTTCCCGCCGCCGATAATGGCCACGTCCGAAGCCGTGTGATGAGGTGAACGGAAAGGCCGTTGGGTGATAATACCGTCGGCATTCTTAAGCAGGCCGGCTACTGAATGGATCTGGGTGGTTTGAAGCACTTCGGCGGGCGTCATGTCCGGTAAAATAGTGGTCAGGCGTTTGGCCAACATTGTTTTACCACTGCCCGGGGCGCCGATGAGGATCACATTGTGCCCGCCGGCAGCTGCTATCTCAAGGCCTCGTTTAATGCATTGCTGGGCTTTCACTTCGCTAAAATCCAAATGGCTGTGACGGGGACCTTTAAGCAAAAGTTCAAAATCTGTTTTCATGGGGCTTAGCGTTTGTGGGTCCATCAAAAATGACACCACTTCGTTTAAGTGCCGGGCAGGGAAAACCGGGCAGCCGGCCAGGGCAGCTTCTTTGGCATTTTCAAAAGGGACAATAAGACCGCTGTAATTGTTGGAGACCGCGGCCAAAGCAATAGATAATGCGCCCTGCACGGGTTGTATGCGTCCGTCTAAAGAAAGTTCACCTAAGAAAGCATACGGGCTTAAAGCGTCCGAGGGTATTAGACCTTGTGCCGTCAAAACGCCCAGGGCAATGGCCAAATCATAACAAGGTCCTTGTTTTTTGGTATCTGCGGGAGCTAAATTGATCGTAATCCTTTGGGCGGGAAATTCAAAACCGCTATTTTTGATGG
>CAZABZ010000154.1:0-3184 GCA_964483535.1 uncultured Planctomycetales bacterium
GCCGCTAAGAAAGACAAAGGGGCTTCGCGTGTCCAGTTTCAGGATGTGATCGCAAAGGCCCGCGTTTTGTCGGACACTCCTTTTCAGGAGCCTGGCAAGGACCTTCCCGATATCTTGAAAAAGATGGAGTATGATCAATGGCGGGACATTCGTTTCAAGCCTACCCGAAGCCTTTGGTCTGGTCAGCCTTTCTCGTTGCAGTTTTTCCACCTGGGTTTTTTGTATCAACATCCTGTGATCGTTCATTATGTTGATCAGTATGGAACGCATCAATTTCCATTTTCTTCCAATCTATTCGAATATGCCAATAATGGCCTAAAAGAGTATTTGCCGGAAGATTACGGGTTTGGCGGTTTTCGGGTCCATTATCCGCTTAATACGCAAAAATATGCCGACGAGCTTGTAGTATTCCTTGGGGCCAGTTATTTTCGGGCGCTTGGCAGGGACATGACTTACGGGATTTCGGCCAGGGGGCTTGGTGTCAATACTGCTGAGGATATAGGGGAAGAGTTCCCGCTTTTCCGTGAGTTTTGGATCGTGCATCCTTCTTCTCAGGCCAAGAGCATCAAGATTTATGCCCTTCTTGACAGCAATAGCGTGACCGGGGCGTATGAATTTACGGTGGAGCCGGGTGTTGAGACGGTGATGAAAGTCAACAGCGTGCTTTTTATCCGTCAACATATCCAAAAAATAGGGATCGCGCCGTTGAGCTCCATGTTTTTTTACGGGAAGAATACGGGATTTAAAGGTGATGGTGATTTTCGGCCGGAGGTCCATGATTCCGACGGGCTTGCGGTGAATGCCCGGTCGGGTGAATGGATCTGGCATCCGTTGCTTAACCCAACCAGGCTTTTGGTCAATTCTTTTAGTGGGGGGGCGCCATTTGGCTTTGGGCTCCTGCAGAGGGACATTGACTTTGATCATTATCAAGATTTGGAGGCCCGTTACGACCGGCGGCCGAGCGTGTGGGTTTCTCCCAAAGGCGATTGGGGCAAGGGGCATCTGGAGTTAGTCCAAATTCCGACGAATAACGAGTATAACGATAATATTGTGGCTTATTGGGTCCCTGAGAGGGCTTTCGAGCGAGGGGATTGTGTGAAATATGCCTATGCGCTTTACTGGTATTCCGCCGGGCATACTCATTCCTCAAAGGGTTTTGTGCAAGCGACCAGGGTTGTAAAGAAGCCCGGAGAAGTGATGTTCGTTATTGACTTTATCGGCGACGAATTCAAGGTAGCGCTTAAGGACAAGACGCTTGTTCCTGATGTTTGGGTAAGCCAGGGCGCGCATCTTTCTGATATACAATTACTCAAGAATACAGCCACTGATGGGTGGCGTCTCGTGCTTCACGTCCAGTTGGATGCCGTCGGGCCTATGAAGTTAGGGTTAACTAACCAGAATCCTGCTATTGAATTTCGAGCTTTCCTTAAGGACAAGACGTCCGCAGTGACCGAAACCTGGAGTTATACCTACCTTCCATGATCCGTAGCCGTCAACAACCTCCTTTATCTCGCACCTCCATGGCCCATCGGCCCTTCACGGCCTATTCTGTATCGCCCGCTGAACAAAGGCGTAGAACGGTCCTTGCTCTCCGTCGTACTATTTTCTTTATTCTAGTCGCCGTATCAACGTTCATTGCCGGTTCTACCTTTGCGACCATTTTGAGTGCCGACGGACTAACGCCGTTATCCTGGATCATTATCGGTATTTTTATTTTCCTGTTTGGCTGGATCTCATTTAATTTCTGGACCGTTATTTTCGGGTTCGTGGTGGCGCTTCGTAAAACAGATGATGAGCTCCCGTTGTCTCGAGAGGCACAGCCGATCGCTCAGGAGACCCGTATTGCGCTTGTCATGCCCGTATACAATGAGGAAATGGCGCGGATCTACTCGGCCCTTAGGGCGACCTATGATTCACTCAAGGAAACAGGGCAGTTGGAGAGGTTTGATATTTATATTTTAAGTGATTCGACCCAGAGCGATTTTATTTTGATGGAGGAGACGGCCTGGTCAGAATTGTGCCGGGATGTTGACGGGTTCGGCAGGATCTTCTATCGCCGCAGAAAATTACGCATCCATAAGAAAAGCGGGAATGTGAGCGACTTTTGCCGGCGTTGGGGCAGTCAGTATAAATACATGGTCATTTTTGATGCCGACAGCCTGATGGAGGGGGACCTTCTGGTGCGTATGGTCAATGTGATGGAGGCCCGCGGGGACATCGGTATCCTGCAAACAGCGCCGATGGCCGTCAATCAGATAAGTCTTGTCTCGCGTTTGCAGCAGTTTGCCAGCCATCTGTATGGGCCATTGTTCTTTGCTGGATTACGTTTCTGGCAGTTAGATGAATCCGGTTATTGGGGGCATAATGCGATTGTCCGTGTGGCCCCGTTCATGAGATATTGCGCGCTGCCGCATTTGTCAGGAAAACCTCCATTCGGAGGAGAAATTTTGAGCCATGACTTTGTTGAGGCGGCCCTGATGCGCCGGGCAGGATGGGGGGTGTGGCTGGCTTACGAGTTAGAAGGGAGTTACGAGGAATTGCCTCCGAGTCTTTTTGAGGAGCTGGAGAGGGATCGACGCTGGTGTCAGGGCAATATCCAGCACCTTAGGCTTATGTTTATGAAGGGCATTAGCTTCGGCTACCAGCTTCTATTCCTTATTGGGAACCTTTTTTATTTTTCATCATTGCTCTTGCTCCTTCTTTTGTTGCTGATGACGGTCCATGCGATTGCGGATTTCTTTCACACGGTTGTTTATTTTTCGCCGGAGCGTTCGCTTTTTCCGCACTGGCCCCTTCAGTATCGTGAATTGTCTATCCATCTTCTGATGGTCACGGCCATGTTTCTTTTGGTCCCCAAGATTTTGAGCGTTCTGCTGATCTCTCTGTCTCCTCATAAGATGGCCCGATTTGGCGGGTTTATGAGATTGTCGACAAGCGTGGTGTTGGAAACGATTTTTTCGATGTTATTAGCGCCGCTCAGGATGATTTTTCATGCCTGGTACGTGGTCCTGAACTTGCTTGGGCCCAAACTCGTTTGGACGCCCCAGTCGCGGCGGTCAAGAAAGATATCATTCATTAAGGCGTTTCGGGCCTATTGGCCGGGGATGTTGGGGGCGTTTGTCTGGTCGGTCATTGCCTATGAGGTCAATAAAACATTGTTTTGGTGGGTATCCGCCATTGTGAT
>CAZABZ010000155.1:0-3180 GCA_964483535.1 uncultured Planctomycetales bacterium
TAATAGTTAATTCCCGCATTTTATCTTTAAGATTTTTCCTCACCTGCAATTCCGGCGGCACGAAAGAAATTCTTTTTTTCCGCGCCACCAGGATTAACTCCGATAAAGCGGTAAAAGAAACATTCTTTTCAGGATATGGGGTCGCGATAACTTTCGCCGGTATATCGAATTCTTTATTTATTACCTTTTCGAGTTCAAGGACTACTTTCCCTCCGCTAAGATATATTTTAAGCGGGTTCTGGTTAGACACTTCGTTATGAAAAATAGCCAGCGACTGGCGGACTTCGCCCCAAAGCTTATTTATTCCGCTTGCGTTCAGAGCGCCGTTATCTATCTTCATGGCGATGGCGCGGGTAAACAATAAACTTTCACGGTTAAACGCTATAAAATCGGTATAAGAAGAATCAACGTCCAAACTAAGGTACAATTCTTGGGCATTGATCTCGGATTTCTGGCAAGAAAGAAGCCGCTGATGCACCGCGAATGAACTTAAAGTTATTTCATCCGCGGAGAACCCCGCCATTTCTATGATCTTAAGCTGCCTCTTAAGAATGTCACGATGAATGATGGCCAGCATCAATTTTGTATAGCCAATCTCATCCGTACCGCAAATGACATAGTCGTAAATAATTTCTTCTTTTTTGTAGGGAACTATCTGCGCGATACGCAAATCAAGCATCTGATTAAGTTCATTCCTGTCCTGCGAGGGCAAATTCAAAATTCTTACGGTGACCTGATTGCGGGGTATACAAAGCGTGAGCGGATAAGGCTTAATCCTCAACTGTTGTAAAGTCTTGGCCAACAATTCGCCGATTTGCCCATCCTCAAATTGGCCAATCGGTTTTGCCATGCAATCGCCCGGCCGCGACTGTGTGGCCATGGGCTTGGGCGGCACAGCTATCTTTAAAAATTCCTCGTTAATCTCTATTACGACCGGTGTTTTCATTTATTCCTTATTTGAACATGGATCCCCGATTAAAACATTCGGGGATGACATCATTATTTAATGAACCGACTGCGTGATCTGGAACGTCGGTAAAAGCACAGCCAATACGATTGTCCCTATAACCAATCCCAGAAATAATATGAGGATCGGCTCTATAAGGGCGCTTACGACCGCCAGGTCCGCTTCTAACTGCTGATTGCAAGAAAATGAAATCTCATCAAGGACTTCACCAAGCCTTCCGGTTTCTTCTCCGACGGAGAGCATTTTGATAAAAAATCTCGGCAACGCGGTGTACTCACCCATGCTTTTAGCCAAGCCCTGCCCGGCAGAAATTTCTAAATAAACTTTTTTCATCTGCTCTTTAAGCAGTTGATTATCAAGGATACGGCTGGATATCTCCAATGATGACAACGCGGGCACCCCGCTAGTTAAAAGCAGGCTTAAGGAACTTGAGAAATTAACCAATTCCTTATTATTGATGATCTTTTTTATCAACGGTATCTTCATGCCTAAATTCCTTGCCAGTATCGGGAAAAATGAAGATCCTTTGCGCATGTAAATAAGCGCATAAACAATGATTGCCGCGATAAATAACCACATCCAATGCTCTTGCGCGAATTCGCTTAAACCAAAAACGACCCTGGTTAATACGGGCAAGTCGTTGCGCTCGCTTTCGAAAATCGGTTTTAACTTGGGGACAACAAAAGTTATAAGCACAAATATACTACAAAAACCCAATACCAAAAGCAATACCGGGTATGCCAGAGCAACTTTAATCTTTGTTTTTAATGCTTCATCCCGCGCCAAATAAATAGTTATTTGCTTAAAAGAATGGTCCAGCATCCCGGTGGCTTCACCCGCCTTGACCATATTGACGTACAAAGGGGAAAAAATCTTCGGGAAAGCCTCAAGGCTTTCAGAAAAAGTCTTTCCTTCTTTGACGTCATTATAAACATGAAGGATAACTTCTTTTAACCGGGCATTCTCGTTCTGCTCGTAAATTGTATTTAGAGCGGACAACAGCGCCACCTTTGAGCGCAGCAACGTCAGCAGGTTTTGTGTAAAAAGAAGTATGTCGCTTGGTTTTATTTCTTTCTTTGATAATTTAACCTGCAAAAAAGGCCCGTGAGGTTGCGCTGGCGCCTCCGCCTTCTGGTCAAAATTCCGGATCGAAACCGGAAACAGTCCCTGGCTGATAAGACTGCTTAGCGCCTGGTCCTCATTGGGCGCTTCAATAGTCCCTTCAATGATCTCATTGAGTCCTTTTTTTGCCTTATAAACAAATTTCATCATTAATCCGATTCCAGCTCAGCTACTCTGAGGACTTCCTCAGCAGTTGTAACACCTTCCTTTATTTTTTCAACCCCGGCGTCAAATAAAGTCTTAAAACCTATCTCTTTTGCTTTAGCTTTAATTTGGCTCACAGAAACCTTGTTAGTTATGAGCTCCCGTAGCGCGTCATTGATAAACAGCATCTCATAAATGGCCACCCTGCCCCTATAACCGCTTGACTTACAGTGATCGCAACCCTTGCCGTAAAAGGTCCGCGTATCTCTTATCCACTTCGGAAGAGCGTCCTTGTCTTTTCTTTCCTGTTTGCAATTAGGGCAAATCACCCTGACCAAGCGTTGTGAGATAAACGCGTTTACCGAAGAGGCCACTAAATACGGCTCTATGCCGATGTCAAGCAAGCGAGTGACCCCGGAACAAGAGTCGTTAGTGTGCAGGGTCGAGAAAATCAGATGCCCGGTCAGTGAAGTGCGTATGGCCAACTCCGCCGTTTCTAAATCACGGACCTCTCCCACCATCATAATATCAGGATCATGCCTCAAGATGCTGCGCAAGGCATTGGCGAATGTAAAGCCTATTTCGGGCCGGACTTGTATCTGCATAACGCCGTTAAGTTCGTACTCTATCGGATCTTCAATGGTGATGATCTTTATCGCTTCCTTATTAAGCTTGCTGAGGCACGCGTAAAGCGTGGTGGTTTTTCCGCTGCCTGTGGGGCCGGTGAGAAAAACAATCCCGTGGGGCTTAGCCAAAAGGGATTCAAGGTTTTTTAAATCCTCCGGCTTCATGCCCAAGTCCCCAAGATTAAATAACATGTTCATCGGTAAAATCCTTATGACCACATTTTCCCCGTGTAAAGCGGGGATGATCGAAATTCTCAAATCCACCTGTTTATCCTGGACTTTTATGATGGCGCGGCCATCCTGAGGCATACGGCGCTCAAC
>CAZABZ010000156.1:0-3159 GCA_964483535.1 uncultured Planctomycetales bacterium
CGTGGATGAAACTGTTTATGCACGTTTTTTAAACGCTCTTTGTCCACATGCGTGTAAATCTGGGTCGTGGAAATATCCGCGTGTCCCAGCATTTCCTGGACTGAACGCAAATCCGCGCCGTGTTCCAATAAATGGGTCGCAAAGGTATGACGCAAGGTATGGGGCTTGATCGTTTTCTTGATATTCGCCTTGCGCGCGTAAAACTTGATCACAGCCCATAAACTCTGACGGCTGATCTTTTTGCCCAATCGGCTTAAAAATAAAACATCATTAGTCTTGTCCTTCAATAACTGGGGACGGGCTCGAAGTAAATATTTCTGCAAAGCTTCACGTGCCTTCCTCCCTAAAGGAATGATCCTCTCTTTACTGCCCTTGCCCACCGCCCGCACAAAACCCACGTCATAATTAATACTGGTGGTCTTCAAATCCGATACTTCCGAAACCCGCAAGCCGCTGGCGTAAAGAATTTCCAATATCGCCTGGTCCCTGATCTGTTGGACCTTTTTGCCCGAGGCCGCCGCGATCATCGACTCAACTTCCGCCTGGGTCAAGACGGAAGGCATGCGCATCCATAATTTCGGCGTATCCACAAGGGTCGTAGGGTCTTCCTTAGCCAAGTTTTCCCGCACTAAAAAGCGATGGAACATTTTGACCGCCGCCAAATTCCGGCAAATGGTAGTGGCGGACATATCATGTTTCTTTAAATCAAACATAAAATTGGAAACATGCTCACGACTGACTTGGGTGCCGGCCTTGATTCCTTTTTGGGAAAGATAATCGATGTACTTGTCAAGATCGCGCCGGTAGGCTAAAAGGGTGTTTTTAGCAAGCCCGCGCTCGACGGAAAGATAATTCATGAAGTCGTCGATAAATGCTTTCATTGAATGCTTTTAACGAAATGACCTTGGATCCTGTCGGCGCGCAGGTGATCGCGCATGAACCGGTCAAAAGCGCGCAAATCGCTTTGAATGCGCGGTACATTACGTGCTTGCCATGAGTCATCCAAAGAAGCGCTGTAATAATCCAGGAAACCCGCTAATTTAACCAAATTCGCCTGGGTGGGAGCATCCACTAATTTTTCCATCTTGGTAATATGATTGGTAACTTGAGAAATAGTATAATGCACATATTTCGCTGAGCTCTTATCATCAATGGCGGTCCATAAATCCTTGTACCAGGCCTTGATCAAGTCATAATTCTCTTTATAATTTTGCTCCGGGTTTAGTTGGGGCGCCGGATATTCTTCAGGTACGAGAACAGGCACAAAAGCCTGCTCTTCCACCTCTCCCTTTTTCTTTTTACGGGTAAACTTTTGGCGTAAAGTATCACATGAACTTAGACCTAAGCTCAACACCAGGATCCCTGCGATAACAAGAACCGCCTTCTTACGCGAATTGAAATCAA
Source organism: uncultured Planctomycetales bacterium (assembly GCA_964483535.1). Taxonomy (GTDB): domain Bacteria; phylum Omnitrophota; class Gorgyraeia; order Zapsychrales; family Fredricksoniimonadaceae; genus JABDGZ01. Next base: position 1,405 of record CAZABZ010000156.1, read on the forward strand.
TCATGTACCACCTCTTCCATAAGAATTTCTATTTTTCAAATAATACCAGAGATGTGCCATTTCCTTAAATCATTTCAGAAAAATGGCCTCAAAGTCTTTTTGATTTAGTATGGTGATCCCCAATTGCTTGGCTTGGAGTAGCTTGGAACCCGGGTTTTCACCAACCACCAGGTAATCCAGGCTTTTGCTGACCGCGGTAAGCACCTTACCGCCCTGATTTTCCACCCAAAAAGCTGCTTGTTCGCGTTTGACCCCTTTCATCTCACCGGTAAATAAAAACTTTTTTCCTTCCAGGAGATGGCCTGACGCTTGCCATTGAGTTTGTGATAAATTAAGACCAGCGTCCTTAAATTTCGCCAATAATTTCTTAACCTGAGGCTGCTTGAAATACTCAACAACTGATTTGGCCATTACCGGCCCCACCTCGTCAATGGCCTGCAATTGCTCGGCACGAGCGTCTATAATAGCATCCAAAGACCCAAAATGCCCAGCTAAATTTACAGCCGCTTTAATACCGATATTGGCAATACCAAGGCCATATAAAAACTTGGACAACGGCCTGGATTTGCTATTGGTGATCGCTTTCAATAAATTATCCGCCTTCTTATCCGCGAATAGATCCAAATCCAATAATTGTTCTTTCTTTAAGAAATAAATATCCGCCAAATCGCTGACCAGCCCTTTGTCCAGAAGCGAGCCCACCACAGACTCGCCCAATCCTTCAATGTCCATGGCCCCTCGCGAGGCAAAATGGACCAAAAGCCGCTCAAGCTGCCTGGGACAAGAAGGATTCAAACAGCGATACGCCACATCAACTTCTTTTTCTTTTTGAATTTTTCCCTGACACGACGGGCAGACCTTGGGATACACAAATTCTCCCTGGGAATGTTTCTCGAGGACTTTGACGATTTTGGGGATGACATCCCCGGCACGTTCCAACAGTACCCTGTCGCCGGAATTGACACCTAAACGTTTGATCTCATCAAAATTATGCAAAGTGGCCCTGGAGATCATGACTCCGGCGCAAGGGACGGGTTCTAATTCCGCGACCGGTGTTAAAACTCCGGTGCGGCCCACCTGCACGATGATCTCTTTAATAGTGGTGCTTGCCTGGTACGCCGGAAATTTAAAAGCCACCGCCCAACGCGGGCTTTTAAGCGTGACCCCCAATCGCGCCTGCTGGTTTAAATCATTAACTTTAACGACGATACCATCGACATCAAAGCTGATCTCATCGCGTTTGAGAGAATATTCTTCACAAAAAGCAATGACCTCATCCAGATTACGGCAAAGACGATTGTGCGCGTTAATGACAAATCCATACCTTTTAGCCTGCTCTAAAAATTCCCATTGCGTCAAGGCCCCTTTCGAAAGGCCGGGAGAATGGACAAAAAATCTCAAATGCCTCTGCGCCGTCAGGCGCGCATCCAACAGTTTTAAAGAACCGGCCGCGGCATTGCGCGGATTGGCAAACAAGACTTGCCCCTCATTCTTACGCTGTTGATTAAGGCTGTTGAAATCCTTTTTGTCCATATATACTTCCCCGCGCACTTCCAGCAAAGCCGGGGCTTTACCCTTTAAACTCAAAGGAATATCACGTATCGTTTTGGCATTGTGGGTCACATCCTCGCCGGTGTCCCCATCCCCGCGGGTAGCTGCTAAAACCAATTGGCCATTACGGTAGGTCAAGGCACAGCTTAGGCCGTCGATTTTTAATTCTGCGACCAGCGCGGGTTTAAGGCCATCCAGTCCTTT
>CAZABZ010000157.1:0-3111 GCA_964483535.1 uncultured Planctomycetales bacterium
CGTAAAATGTCCAAATCTTTAGGCAATGTCACCAAGCCTCAAGAGATCATTGATACCTATGGCGCTGATATCCTGCGCTTGTGGGTGGCTTCCAGTTCCTATAACGAGGATGTTCGCATATCCAAAGAAATCATTGACCGCTTGGTGGATGCGTATCGCAAAATCCGCAACACCCTGCGTTATTTATTAGGAAATTTGCATGGATTTGACCCGGATAAAAATATATTAGAATATGATCAATTATTGGAGCTTGACCGTTGGGCTTTAAACCGTTTGGGCCGCGCCATCGTGGCTTTGGACCAAGGATATGAACGCTATGACTTCGTGCAGGTTTTTAAAACAGTGTACAGTTTTTGCAATGAGGATTTATCGAGCATTTATCTTGACATCCTCAAGGACCGGCTGTATACTTGCCCGGTTTATTTCAAGGAACGATTAAGCGCGCAGACTGTTCTTTATTATATCCTCGATGCTTTGACCCGGGTTTTGGCTCCTGTGATGCCGTTTACAGCCGAGGAAACGTTTGAATTTAGTCCCAAGAGCGCGTTGGTAAAGCCGTCTGGTAGTGTGCATATTTTAAGTTGGCCCTTGGTGGATAAGCGCTGGATTTCTCCGGATCTTGAGGAAAAGTTTAAAGTGTTATTGGACATGCGCGGCTTTGTACTGAAAGCTTTGGATGAGCAAAGAAAATCAGGAAAAATCGGCAGCGGCTTGCAGGCCAAGGTCGTCATTACAACAGCCAGCGATCGCGACCATCAATATTTCAGTTCTTTCAAAGATATTTTGGCATCCATTTTTATTGTTTCGCAGGTTGAATTAAAGCAAGCATCTTCAGTCGCGGCGCCATTGAGTGATTATTTTAGCCAGACTGAGGTCCAAATTTATCCGGCGGACGGTATTAAATGCGCCCGATGTTGGAATTGGCGTACGGAGGTGGGACAATCTGCCCTGCATCCGGCATTATGCGCTCGTTGTGCAGAAATCGTTGAACAAATGGCTTCATAGGAGGATGTAATGGTCTTAAAGAAGAAAAAAAATAAAAAAACAAATCCGAAATTTGAACCGTATAAGAAATTTCTTTTGAAGATCAAGGAACAGATCACCGGTGATATACGTGGTTTGTCCGATGAGAATAATGGCAGCGGCAATGACCGTGGCGGGGATGTTTCCGGACATGCCTTGCATATGGCGGATGTGGCCACTGATATGTATGACCGTGAATTTACTTTAGGGCTGGCCGCTACTGATCGTGAACTTTTGTATCAAGTGAATGAGGCTTTAGGACGTATTGAAGAAGGTAATTACGGTTTGTGTGCTATCTGCAAAAAACCAATTCCAGCGACCCGTTTAAAAGCGATTCCGCACGCGCAAACCTGTTTAAAATGCCAGGAAGCGCAGGAATCAAAGAAGCACTGAAACCCTACCATGCAAGATGCCCGTCGTTTCCAATGGGATATTATCATTTTTTTATCAGGGACTTCAGCAGTCGTTCTTCTGGATCGCCTGACTAAGAATTTTTTCTCCGGTTTTTTGGATTTAAACGAATCCATCGCGGTCATCCGCAATGTCCTGCATTTTACCCTCGTGCATAATACTGGTATTGCCTTTGGTTTTTTTAAGGATTGCGGGGCGGTATTTATCATTATCCCCATGATTTTGACCGGCCTTTTGATTTACAATGTGTGCTATTATCGTCACAGCCCATATCTCAGCCGTATTTACATCGTGGCTTTTTCTTTGATTTTGGGAGGGGCCATCGGCAATTTGATTGACCGTATCTTTTTGGGGTACGTTATAGATTTTATTGATTTTCGTGTATGGCCGGTCTTCAATGTGGCGGACAGCGCAATCACTATCGGCGCGGCGATAATTCTGTTAAGATGTATCCCAGAGTCGAAATAAATTTTTTGCCCGTAGAGCTACTCATCTCAAACGCATGGTTAGCGATATATGCACCCCATACTTTTTACAATCGGTCCTATTACCATTTATAGCTACGGCGTTATGCTTGCCCTGGCTGTTTTGGTGTGTACGTATTTTTTAAGTGTAGATGGCAAGCGTTATCAGATCTCCCAGGAGACCGCGTATGATCTGGTGTTCTGGTGCATGCTTTGGGGGATCGTAGGCGCCAGGATTTTTTATGTATTTATCGAATGGCCTTATTTTAGCAGCAATCTTTGGGAGATCCCCATGCTGCAAAAAGGCGGTTTGGCCTGGCAAGGCGGTTTTTTAGGAGGGACTTTGGCGGGGATATGGTTTGCCCGCCGTAAAAAATTATCTTTAAAGCCTCTCTCGGATTTGGCGGCACCCTATATTGCTTTGGGCCAATCCATCGGCCGCATTGGCTGTTTTTTAAACGGTTGCTGTTATGGCAAACCTGTCCCATGGGGGATTTATTTTCCGACACATAATGCCAGGCTTTACCCGACCCAGCTTTTTGAAACAGCAGGGCTTTTTATCATTTTCTTGATTCTCAAAAAGGCCCAGACAAAGCCACATCAAGCCGGATTTATTTTTGTTTTTTATCTATGGCTGGCGGCTATCGAGCGCTTTATCGTCGAGTTTTATCGCGCGGACCACGATCTTTTATGGCTTGGCCTAAGCCTGGCCCAATTTGTTGCTGTAGGTGTTTTTGTCGCGGGTATTGTAATGGCTGTCATTCTGAGGCGAAAGCCGAAGAATCTAAAAGCACCTTAAGGTCCTTCGTTTCACATATATCAATTATGAAACAAACACATACAGTTCAAGAAGAGTATAAAGATCTGCGTTTGGACGTTTATCTGGCCAATGCTATGCCTGAGGTGCCTTCGCGCATGTTTATTAAGAAAATGATCGAGGCCGGTCAGGTTAAGGTCAATGGCCGTCTGGAAAAAGTCAGATATAAAGTAGCTGCCGGAGATTATATCGAGGCTGATATCAATGAAGAAGCTTTTGCCCCCAAAGACATCTTTGCTGAGAAAATGGACCTGGATATTTTTTATGAAGATGAAGATTTGGTTGTTATTAATAAGCCTGAAGGTTTGACCGTGCATCCGGCCAGCGGTTCTCAAAGCGGTACCCTGGTCAATGGTTTGATGTACCGTTATCAGGAACTTTCGGATGTCAATGGCC
>CAZABZ010000158.1:0-3104 GCA_964483535.1 uncultured Planctomycetales bacterium
AATATCATCCCGGACTGGAACGATTTAGTTTACCGTGACCGCTGGCAGGAAGCCATCGAGCGGCTGCATAAGACCAATAATTTCCCGGAATTTACCGGACGCGTTTGTCCGGCCCCTTGCGAAAATTCCTGCGTGCTTAGCATCAATGCCCCGGCGGTGACTATTAAGAATATCGAACTTGCGATTATTGAACACGCTTACGATAAAGGTTGGATCAAGCCTAATAAAATCAAAACACGTACCGGCATGAAGGTTGCTGTCATTGGTTCCGGCCCCGCGGGGTTGGCTTGCGCGGATGAGCTTAATAAAAAGGGCCATAAGGTAACGGTTTATGAAAAGAATGAGCTTATCGGCGGCCTTCTGGCTTTGGGGATCCCTGATTTTAAATTGGAAAAAGAGGTGGTTGCCCGTCGAGTTGATCGCATGCGCGAAGAAGGGGTTGTTTTTAAAACCAATGCCCATGTCGGAGTGAATGTCAGCGCCAAAGAATTGCGGGACAAGTATGACGCCATTGTTTTATGCGGCGGCGCTGAGGCCGGGCGTGAGCTGCCGGTGCCAGGGCGTGAATTAAAAGGCGTTTATCAGGCCATGTATTATTTGCCGCAGCAGAATTTGCGCGATAATAAATATCCCGCGGATAGATTTGAGGAAGTCACCGCGAAGGGAAAGCATGTGGTGGTTTTAGGCGGCGGCGATACAGGCTCGGATTGCGTGGGGACAGCCATACGCCAGGGCGCGTTAAGCGTGCATCAATTGGAGTTGATGCCTAAGCCTCCCCAGCAACGCTCAGCCGATAATCCTTGGCCCAACTGGGCGTTTATTTTACGCACTTCCAGTTCCCATGAAGAAGGATGCGTCCGCGATTACAGTATTATGACCAAACGTTTAAGCGGAGCCAACGGCCGGTTAAAGAAATTGCACGCGGTACGCCTGCAATGGACTAAAGATCCTGCCACTGGGCAAATGAAGATGAGCGAGATCGCGGGTTCAGAATTTGAAATGGATTGTGATTTATTGCTTTTGGCATTGGGTTTTACAGGCCCCGTCAAAAAAGGGATGTTGGAGGAGCTGGGGGTTGCCTTGGATGCCCGCGGCAACGTGGCTTCTGATGCCAACAAGATGACGTCCTTGCCGGGTATATTTACCGCAGGCGATATGACCCGCGGCCAGTCACTGGTGGTATGGGCGATCCATGAAGGACGCGCGGCAGCCCAAGGCGTGCATCGTTATTTAAATGAAAAAGTACATCTTAAGCATTGATCAGGGGACCACTGGCTCGAGAGCGTTTATTTTTGACTCGCAAGGCCGTGTGGTTTCCAGTGCCTACCAGGAATTCAAGCAATATTTCCCTAAGCCCGGTTGGGTTGAACATGATGCCCAAGAGATCTGGGACAGTGTTGATGCCGTTATTCGAAGGGCAGTGTCACAATCCCGCATTAATCCCAAGGCCATTGCGGTTATCGGTATAACTAATCAACGTGAGACGACCGTTATATGGGACCGCAAGACGTCCCGACCTTGTTATCATGCCATTGTCTGGCAATGCCGTCGCACGGCAAAGGCCTGCGCGAGGCTCAAGAAACATGAGAGTTTATTTCGCAGGACAACAGGTTTGGTCGTTGACGCGTATTTTTCAGGCACAAAAATTCAATGGCTCTTAGATCATGTCAAGGGTCTCAGACGAAAAGCGGTTAAAGGCCAAGTTGCCTTTGGCACCATCGACAGCTGGCTTATTTATAAATTGACCAATGGGGCCTCGCATGTCACAGACATGACCAATGCCAGCCGCACGCTGATCTTCGATATCAAGGCCAAAGCCTTCAGCAAGCCTTTATTAAAACTGTTAAATATCCCTGAAAATATTTTACCCAAAGTCCTTCCTTCATCGTCGGTGTTTGGGGTCACCGCAAAAGGCGTGGCCGGCTTGCCCGGGGGCATTCCCATCGCGGGTGTTTTGGGCGATCAGCAAGCGGCCTTATACGGGCAGGGATGTTTTACGCCGGGCAGTATCAAAAATACTTATGGTACCGGATGCTTTATGCTGCTTAATACCGGCAGTAAATGCGTTTATTCTAAAAAAGGGCTTTTAACCACCCTGGGCTCTGATGCCATGGGAAGGCCGGTGTATGTGCTGGAAGGCTCCGTGTTCATCGCCGGGGCTGTGGTCCAATGGCTGCGGGATGAATTGAAAATGATTAAGGACTCTTCTTCGAGTGAAGAGATAATTTCCGGCATTAAAGATACGAATGGGGTTTATCTGGTGCCGGCTTTTGTGGGATTAGGGGCGCCGTACTGGGACCCGGATGCGCGGGGAATAATAACAGGTTTGACGCGCGGGACAAACACGCGGCATATCGTGCGTGCCGCTTTGGAATCCATGGCCTATCAGACCAAGGAAGTCTTTGACTTGATGAGAAAAGAATCGGGTCTTGCGATAAAATCTTTGGCCGTTGACGGCGGGGCTTGCCGCAACAATTTTCTTATGCAGTTTCAGGCGGACATGTTGGCCATTCCCATTGCAAGGCCTTTGATGGTTGACTCAACCGTGGCAGGCGCGGCTTATTTAGCAGGCGTCTCTATTGGTTTGTGGAAGCCGCAGGATGTCCTTAAGATCAAAAAGATTGAGCGCACTTTTAAGCCGCGCATGTCACGTTTAATGGCCCAATCTAAATATAATGGTTGGTGCCATGCCCTGAGGCAGGCGTTGACAAAATAAGGCATTTAATGATCCGTGATACTTCACGTCTTAGTAAAAGCAAATACGATTTAATTGTCGTCGGCGGCGGCATTAATGGGGCGGCCATTGCTAATCTGGCAGCGGCCTGCGGCATCAGCGTTGCTTTACTGGAAAAGAATGATTTTGCCAGCGGCACCTCGAGCAAATCCACTAAAATCCTGCATGGCGGTATTCGTTATCTGGAGAATTTTGAATTCGATCTGGTGCATGAATCTTTAAAAGAGCGTTTCATCCAGTGGCAGGCCCTGCCTTTTCTGGTCAGGCCTTTATCATTTGTGATCCCGGTCTATAAGAATGACCCACGGCCCTTATGGATGATGAAATTAGGCGTTTGGTTTTATGATCTTTTAAGCGGTAAATACCGGAT
>CAZABZ010000159.1:0-3094 GCA_964483535.1 uncultured Planctomycetales bacterium
ATCTTGCGTTCGCGGTCATCCAAGGTCGAAAGCACCGAGGTGATCTCTTCCTTGAGCATTGAATGCAAGGTCGCATTCGCCGGAGAAACAGCTTTTTTATCTTCGATAAAATCCCCGAAATGCGTGTCCCCTTCATCGCCGATAGGTGTCTGTAAAGAAATCGGCACCTGGGAAATCTTTAAAATTTCTTTGACCTTGGTCACCGGGAGGCGCATTTCTTTGGCGATCTCCTGGGCTGAAGGCTCACGGCCGTATTCCTGCACGAACACGCGCGAGACACGTATGATCTTGTTAATGGTCTCAGTCATATGCACCGGGATACGGATGGTACGCGCCTGGTCCGCGATGGAACGCGTGATGGCCTGCCTGATCCACCAGGTGGCATAGGTTGAAAATTTGTAGCCGCGCTTGTATTCAAATTTCTCGACGGCGCGGATCAATCCCATATTGCCTTCCTGGATCAAATCCAAAAAGGACAAACCGCGGTTAATATACTTCTTAGCGATAGAAACAACCAGGCGTAAGTTGGCCTCAACCAATAGCTTTTTAGCCTTGTTAAAACGCGACTGCCTGGTTTTGATCTCGCGCAGATGCTCTTTAACTTTTTCCAATGGCTCGCCTAATTCTTTTTGCAAGGTTATCAATTGCCTCTTAAACTCAGGGGCATTGACCGGCAATCTCTTGCCTCTCAAGTGTCTTTCCACCCGCTCAATATTGGCGATCAAATCAGAAATCTTGATGACGATTTCTTCATTGATGGTAGACGTCAATTTGAATTCCGCGATGGATTTAGCGGAAATATCCGAACCCACTCTCGTGTGGCGGACATGCTCGAGGATCTTGGCCAGGTCCTTCATTAAGCGCCCGCGGCGTTCCAATTCATCTTTAATCACGTCTTCCGCATTGATCTCATCGCGTAAAACTTCATTGATGATGGCCAATGCTTCTTTACGCGCGTAATAGGTCTTAAACAAAGACTCCGCGAACCGCAACTCCGCCTCTTCGATACGTTTGGCCAGAGAGATCTCTTCCTCGCGGGTCAAAAGAGGGATGGAACCCATCTGCTTTAAATACATCTTCACAGGGTCATCCAGAGGAATGAACTTGTCGGAATAAACATCATCTTCCTTGTTCTCCTCACGCAAGCGGCGCACTTGCTGCTCACGGCTTTCTTCCGCGGCCTCCTCTATGACAGGCGTCTCTTCGCCGGAATCAACGACCTTGATGTCCTGTCCATCGAGAACGTCAAAAACCTGATCGATGTCCTCGGAAGAATCAATGGCATCAGACAAAGTTTCGTTGACGTCTTCATAGGTCAAAAAGCCTTTCTTTTTGCCCAACGTCACCAATTTGTCCAAATCGCCCTGTAAATCTTTTTCTTTGACCGGTTCTTTCATAATGCCCTCATGTTATCAGCTGGTTTTAAGCAACTGGTTAAACTGCTCTCTAAGCTTGTTTAATTTTTCTATGTCCTGCAAAGCTTCGGCCTGATGGATAGCTTCCATTAACCGGCCTCTGGCCTTCTTTTGTTTTTCTTTCTGAATTTGCCCGACGCAATCCAAAAAAACCCGGGCAGGGTCTGTTAACTTACCCTCCTCAATACTGATGAGCTTGGTCACTACGCTCTGGGTTGCCTCATCATTAAAATGCGCCAAAAGATCATGGGTTGACCAATCACTGCTTCCTTGGGCCAATACCCAAATCCCCTCCACCACCCGACGCACTTGGCCTTCGGAAAAATCTTCCGGTCCGATATGCTCCTGCGCTGCCTTGACCCATGCCGGGTCTTTTAAAAATAACGCCAACAATAATTCCTCACCGGCGGAAGCACAGGCAGATACTTTTTTTGTTTCGCCGGACCCACGAAAATAATCCGACAGCGTTAGTTTTTCCTTAGTAAACTTGTTTAATTGCTCCCTGACAAGGGTGTCGCTGAATTTAAGCTTCTCTTTAAGTTGTTTGGCCCAATCAGCCTGCACAATTTCGTCTGGAGTAAGGGCAATGGTTGCCACCATTTTATTGAAAAATTGGGATTTCCCCTCACTGGTATTAATATCGTATTGGGTTTTAAACCAGTTTAACCTGAAATCAAAGAACGAAACCGCCTGCTCCAAACGTTTTTTAAAAGCATCGACGCCGGATGAACGGATGAATGAGTCCGGATCTTCATCCTTATCCAACATGACCACCCGCACATTCATGCCTTGCTCAATAAGGGTATCCAAACTACGATTGATCGCTGACTGTCCGGCGGCATCCGTATCAAAAAGCATCACCACATTGGACGTATAGCGGCGGATTAATCTGATTTGATCGACGGTCAAGGCCGTACCTAAAGACGCCGCTATATTTTCCACCCCATGGATGTAAGGCATGATCATGTCCATGTAGCCTTCCACCACGATGACCCGGTCCAGTTTCCCGACCGCCGCCTTGGTCAACTGCAGGCCAAACATATGCTGGCCTTTGGTGTAAAGGGCGGTCTCGGGAGAGTTGATATACTTCGCACCGTCGGAATCTGCCATGGCGCGTGCGCCAAAAGCCACGAAACGGTTTTGAATGTCCGCGATCGGAAATACAATGCGGTTGCGAAAACGATCGTAAAATCCGCTTTTACCCTCGCGGGCAATGATCAACCCTCCAGAGTGGATCAGCTCTTCGCTGACACCCTTGGATTTTAAATATTTTAAAAGAGCGTCCCACTCATTGGGCGCGAAGCCCAATTGAAATTTCTTGACCGTTTCTAAATTAACTCCCCGGCCTTTAAGATAGTCCCTGGCTGTTTTAACGTCAGCCTCATGGCCGGTTAAAAGCTTTTCATGAAAGAAAGCCGCTGCCAGGGCATTGATCTTTAAGATCCCCTCGCGCAAATGACGCGAAGGGCTCGGCTCATCCGACGAGGTCTCAGGGACCTGTACGCCGGCTTTATTGGCTAAAAACCTCACCGCCTCGGGAAATTCCAAATGCTCCTGGCGCATGAGAAAACCAACCGCGTTGCCGCCGACACCGCATCCGAAACAATGAAAGATCTGCTTGTCAGGATTGACCACGAACGACGGTGTTTTTTCATTATGAAACGGACAAAGAGCTTTAA
>CAZABZ010000160.1:0-3053 GCA_964483535.1 uncultured Planctomycetales bacterium
CAAAGGTAAAGGCGTAGACAAGAATTCCGTCATTCTCAAACTCAAGCCTAAGCAGATGATCTTCAACCTTTCCTTTTAAATCAACAAGATTATAGAGCCTTTCTTCATCAAGAATGATCTTGCCATTTTTGACATCAGCGCCTGCTATTGATTCATTGATTGGCTTGCCGTCTACAAAAACTTTAATTTGATTGCCACGAACGCCGGGGCCTATGACCAGAAACACCTTCCCTGCCTTAAAATGAAGGACTAACGCAGAACCTTTCTTAGATTTAGCTGATTCATCAGTAATGTCCCAGGCGCCTTCAAAGGCGAAATGGTCACGAGCCAAGACAGCCGGATGGGTATAGATTTGTTCTCCTTCTCTAATCTGCTCATTGGAAGCAAAACGCTCTATTCTCGCTTTCCCAAGATACGTTTCAGGAGTTCGATCATACTGCGGCGTTGTATCCACATTTGTACCTGCAGATATATTAAGCCCCTGCCCTGATTCCTTCAGAAGCTGTCTGATAGCCAACTCCATTTGATCATAATTTCCTTCCCCAAAGTGCGTATGTCGAATATGTCCCTTACTGTCAATCAAGTATTCCGCAGGCCAATATTCATTGTTATACGCCTGCCATGTTCCATAATTATTGTCCAAAGCCACCGGATAATTGATCTTAAACTCTTTTAGCGCGTTTTGAACATTGCCGGCCTCTTTCTCAAAGGCAAATTCAGGCGTATGAACACCGATGACCACGAAATTATTATTCTTATATTTCTCATACCATCCTGTCACATGCGGGAGGGTCCTCACGCAATTAACACAACTGTACGTCCAAAAATCCACCAGGACGACCTTGCCTCGCAATTGTGCCATGGTCAAAGCGTCGCTGTTAAGCCAACGACTGATCCCTGTAAAATCAGGAGCCGACCCCATATCAGGAAGACTTTCTGCGTTTTCAACAGTCATGACTTTTGTCTCCTTTTCTCCACGAAGATTCCCAAGCTGCTCGGCCACTTGATCGTTATTTTCAACCTTGCTTAAAAAATTCCCATAAGAAGGAAATAAGTCAAGAATCTTCACCTGAATAACCTTATCGTAATTAGTGTAAATCAGTAAAGCCGCCACAATCATGATAAAACCAAACACCTGTTGGACTATGCCGGTGTACTTGGTCACTTGGCGCATTTTGTTAAAGACTTTTGATCCTGCCAAAGAAAAAAGGAACAATGGTATTCCCAACCCGATTATATAGGCCATGGTGACCAGCACTACTCTGATGTTTACAGCTTGTGTTGCCGCTAAAGTCGCTATCGTCGCCAGAATAGGCCCTGCACAAGGGGCCCATACCAGTCCAATAGAGAATCCGGTCACATACCCTGCCCCAAAACCTGTGCCTTGCGCTTTAAGTTTATTTTGAAAAGGACTTAAGACTTGATTGACAAAATTCTCGAAGGTGGTCCCCAGGGCCGGGATCATCATGGATATACCCAAGAGCCCAATGATGATGACAGCCAGCAAACGGAAAATATTAGCATTTAAATGAAAAAACTTTTCCAGATAGGAAATAGAAAGGGTGAACACGGTAAAGCTGGTCATAACCCCTAAGGTAATGCCTAAAGGTCTTCGTTTACCGCTGCCAGAAGAAGCTGAAAGGACAATAGGTAATAACGGCCAAATACAAGGAGCCAAAATCGTCACAAAACCGGCAAGAAAAGAAAACAAAAGCAATATGACCATATCTGCCTCTGAATATTTAAGAATTGCCAGACCAGACGCCTGATTAAATTATTTTTTTATTAAAAATTCTCCTGATAAATCGGGCAATCCCAAACACTCTACCCGACAAACTTCTTATTCGCGGCTCAGCATGCACAGAAATGCCTCCTACTTCCCTTCCAGTTTCAACGTCAACCGAAGCTGATTTTCTGATCGCTAAAACTTGTGAAGGATAAACACTCCTATGGCCAGAAATAAGAAAACTGACAACACAGGCCACTGCCGCATATGGGGCTATTTTAGGGCCAAACAATTCCATAGCCATAATGCTAGCAGCGATTGGTGTATTGGCCGCTCCTGCCAAAAGCCCCACCAGCCCGATAGCCGCAAAAGTTGCTCTATCCAACCCTAAAGCAGTAGCAAACAAACTCCCTGCCGTAGCCCCAATAAAGAAAATCGGAGTAACGATCCCTCCGCTACCGCCTAAGCTTAAAGTAATCATCGTAAATATTATCTTCAAAATAAACGCATACCAAACAATGTCCGCTCCAGACAAAGACAATTCAATAGTATTCAAGCCAAGCCCCAAATATTGTTTAGAAAATATCAAAGCAAGAACAATAAGCAGTGTCCCGCCCAATAACCCTTTCAAGGGTTCCCAAATTTTGATTTTCTCTGATACTTTCTTGCCCAAATACAACGCTTCTATCAAAAATAAAGAACAAACCCCTAAGAAGAGCCCAAGAAGAACTACTTTCAAAAAGAAAAATTCAGTAAAAACATAGGTAAATTTTAAAGGATGATAAAAATAAGTGATCCCAAAATGCGAAGAAACTTGGTAGGCCATGATTCCCGAAATAAATGAAGGCAGAAGAACATCATACAAAATACTACCGGCGAACAAAACCTCAACGCCAAAAATGGCCCCGGCAATAGGCGTTCCAAAGACCGCCGCAAACCCGCCGCTAATACCGCAAATCACTAATTTCCTGCGTTCAGATTCGTTGAACTTAAACAAATCCGCAAAAATTGAAGAAAGCCCGGCGCCAATCTGCGCGCAAGGGCCCTCCTTACCAGCGGAACCCCCTGAAGCCAATGTTACAATCGTTGCTATAATTTTAACAGGAACAACAGCAGCCTTGATTCTCCCCGAATGCTTATGAACTGCTTCAATGACTTTTTCAGTCCCATGCCCCTCGGCATCCGGAGCTAAATACTTTGTTAAGACCACACTTAAGAATAACCCCACAGGTAAAAGAAGAAAATAAAATGACTGTTGATTAGTAAACGCGACACTCCAATTCAACGCTTTGAGGAATATCGTCGTTGCAAGACCAACGATAATCCC
>CAZABZ010000161.1:0-3035 GCA_964483535.1 uncultured Planctomycetales bacterium
GTGGAGATTTGTTCCCAATGCCATCCTTTCTTCACGGGGTCTAAGAAGCTCGTTGATACGGCCGGTCGCATTGAACGATTCAACAAGCGTTATGCTAAGACCAAATGATGAAGAAAAATTGGTCTTGGCCCAGAAACGTTACGTCGAGCTGGAAATACTTTTAGCTGACGAAAATGTTTTATCCGACCCCAATCAATACGGTAAGATCGCCCAGGAGTTCTCCAAACTTGGGGGGATCATTGAACTTTACCGTTCTTACCAAAAGACCTTAAGCCAAATACGTGAAGCACAGGAGATTGTCAAGGCCAAGGGGGATGCTGATTTCAAAGAGCTCGCTCAAAGCGAGCTTTTGGATTTAGAGTCCCAACTGCAAAGTTTTACCTCTCAACTCACGGATTATTTGGATCCTTCCAAGAACGAACCGGATAAAAATATTATCATTGAAATCAGGGCGGGTACCGGCGGCTTGGAAGCGAGCCTCTTTGCCGGGGACCTTTACCGCATGTACACCAAGTACGCGGACCTTAAGGGCTGGAAGCTTGAGCTGATGTCTTATGTGGCCACTGAAGCCGGTGGCGTTAAGGAAGTGGTGTTTTCTTTAAGCGGGAAGGAATGCTCCAAACGCCTCAAATGGGAAAGCGGCACACACCGCGTTCAGCGCGTCCCCACGACTGAGGCCTCAGGGCGTATCCATACATCGGCGGTCACGGTTGCTATTTTATATGAGCCTGAAGAAATTGATTTGGAAATTAATCCTAAGGATTTAAAGATTGATGTGTACCGTTCTTCCGGGCCCGGCGGGCAAAGCGTCAACACGACGGATTCCGCTGTGCGGATCACCCATTTACCGACAGGCACGGTGGTGGTTTGCCAGGATGAACGTTCCCAGCTTAAAAACCGCGCCAAAGCCATGCGCATTTTGCGTGCCCGTATTTTAGACCGGAAGGCGCAGGATGCTTTTCAAAAGGAATCGGCTTTGCGTAAGTCCCAGGTGGGTTCCGGCGACCGCAGTGAAAAAATCCGCACTTATAATTTTCCCGACCGGCGCGTGACGGACCATCGTATCGGATATACCAGTCATCAATTAGAGAGTATTTTAAACGGGGACATGGATGAATTGACCAATGCCCTGATGGCCGCTGAAAAGGACCTTAAAGAGCGGGCTGAAACTAAGTGACATTCTTAGATGACGGAAGACGAAATTATCCTCACGCATATCTTGCAATGCCGGCCCATTGATTTGGTCCTTAAAAACCCTGCCTTAACCGACTCTCAACAAGAACAATTTGAAAATTATCGGCGCCGACGACAAGCTGGCGAGCCTTTGCAGTACATTTTAGGCACCTGCAATTTTATGGGTTTGGAGTTGGCTGTCAATCCATCGGTATTGGTCCCAAGGCCTGAGACGGAGCAGTTGGTGGATGCGGCTCTTAAATATTTTAAGGGTGGATGGGCGCTTGATTTAGGGACGGGGTCAGGCAATATCGCGATTGCTTTGGCCAAATTTGTCCCTCAATCCCAAATAGTCAGTGTTGATGTTTCAGCCCAAGCTCTTGAAGTCGCTCGAAGGAATGCCCATTATCATGGAGTTGAGGATCAAATCGAATTTATTCAAAGAGATATTTTGTCTAACAAAGAATTATATTCCCTCAAGGGAGAGGGACATTCTTGTAGTAATTGTTTCGATCTGATCATTTCCAATCCACCCTATATCCCCACAGACCAGTTAAGGCGCCTGCCGGGGGATGTGCAAAAAGAGCCCCGCATAGCTTTGGACGGCGGAGAGGACGGCTTGAATTTTTACCGGATTATTATAAAATATACTCCTCACTTGCTAAGAACAGGTGCTTGCCTTATGATGGAGTTTGGCGACGGGCAGGCAGAAGCCGTTAAAAAGCTCGTTGAAGCCCAGAAAGTTTTTTCAAGCATAGAAATTATTCAGGATTTGGCAGGTCGTGATAGAATCATTGTGGTTAAGACGTTAGGATAATCTTGGGCGGAGGGTTCATGGAAAAGTTTATCATTGAAGGCGGCAGGCCCCTTAAAGGCGAAATCAAAGTTAGCGGTTCAAAGAACGCAACCTTACCGATTTTAGCGGCGAGTTTGCTGACGGATGGCGTTTGCGAGATCCGCAATATCCCCAAATTGCGCGATACCTTGACCATGTGCAAGTTACTGCGCTCATTGGGCAAGACAGTTGAGATCAGCGCTAATAAAGTGACTATTTCCGGCAGCGCCAACAATCATGAGGCGGATTACAAATTAGTTTCAACCATGCGGGGTTCTTTTTGCGTCCTGGGGCCTTTGTTGGCCAAATTGGGTAAGGCCCGTGTGTCAATACCCGGCGGTTGCGTTATCGGCGTGCGCCCGATTGATTTGCATATGAAGGGCATCATGGCTTTGGGCGTAAAGGCGGATTTTGATGGAGGGTATGTTACCGCCACGGCAAATAAGCTCCAAGGTTCGCAGATGTATTTAGGGGGCACCTTTGGCTCGTCGGTGTTGGCCACCGCCAATGTGATGATGGCCGCTGTTTTGGCCCATGGAGAGACCATTATTGAATCAGCGGCGTGTGAGCCTGAGATCGAAGACCTTGGGAATTTTTTGAGCGGCATGGGCGCGAAAATTGAAGGGCAAGGCACGCCACGCATTGTCATCAATGGGGTCCGTAAATTAAACGGGATTAGTTATAAAATGGGCTCAGACCGCATCGAAGCAGGGACATTTTTGCTTTTGGCCGCGGCGGCTAAAAGCGATCTTTTAGTTAAAGACGCGCATTATAACCATTTACTGGCATTGATTGATAAATTGCAATCGATCGGGGTTGACGTTTATAAAGACGGGGCAGACATACGTGTTAAGGTCAGGAAAACCTTGCGTCCGGCCAATATTGTCACCCATCCTCATCCGGGTTTTCCGACGGATTTGCAGGCCCAGTATATGGCTTTGATGGCCATTACGCCGGGGGTGAGTATCATTACTGACCGGGTTTTTCCGGACCGTTTTATGCATATCGCTGAACTTAACCGTATGGG
>CAZABZ010000162.1:0-3034 GCA_964483535.1 uncultured Planctomycetales bacterium
TGCAGCCTTTTTAAACCTTTGGGTTCAACGTTTCTTTGAGAAGACTGCCCCTGCTGTAGGCGATCATCAGACTGCCACCAATTCTAATCATGTGGCGGTGATGGAGGCAACAGTGTTAGGCAGGCTAATGGTTTTAATAGACGCACTCTCCCCGTATTTGCCCCATAGTTGACCATATCATCTTTCAGTGTTTTTTTCTTCGATAGGTTTCTCCATCAGTAACGCATATGAATTTCCCGTTTAGGCTCAGTCTGTCTAAAATAGCAGTGGCTGTTGACGCCTCAAATATTTTGCCCCAATTGGCCGGAACCAGATTTGTTGTGACAATCGTTGATACAAGCTCCGAACGTTTGGAGATGATTTGAAAAAGGTCATTGGCTTGTTCCTGGGACGGGAACACGTAACCAAGTTCGTCAATACACAACAGTTTGACCGTCGAATAATATTGCAGCATGGTATATTTGCTGGTTGACCGTTTAAGCTTTTCAATCAGATCTGAACAGGTGATGAAGGCCGTTGGTATTCCGCTCTGTATGGCGTTATAACACAAACCCGTGGCCAAATGAGTCTTGCCAATCCCGCTGGGACCTATCAAGACCAGGTTCTTGGGAGGGTTATTCCAGGACGAGGCGTTTAAGCTCATAATGTCAGTACGCGGTATTTGGGGATTAAATTTCCAGTCAAAATCTTCCAGACGCTTGATTCGTTTTATCCCGGAACGTTTTAATAGCGACTCGATGTGCCTAATTTCTCTGACCGAGGATTCTTCCTTGAGCACCGGCAAAATAATTTTGATCTGTTCTTCTGTTAAATTGTTACAATCCGAGCTGAATTTGAGTTCCGTCCATATCTTTTGTATCGGGGTCATAGCTGTTTAGTTTCCTTTCTGTGTAAGTGAGGGTTAATAAATCCTTCTGCTGCGGCCACAACGGGGAGCCTTCCTTGGGGCTTGGGACATTCAACAGGCTTAACAGCGCCCTGATCTTAAAAGCGCGCATAGCATTCAATTCCCGGACCGCCGATATAAGCATCCCCCGTGAATGCGTTCTTAATAAAATGAATATCTGATAAGCAGCCTCTTTTTTGGCTTGCTCATCATCCTGGTTCTCAATAAACGCGCCAAACACGGCATCCATCCCGTGGATAAGATCCAAAATCCGCTGGTATTTATAATCCCCGCTATGCTCCAGAAGCTTCTGTTCATGTAACGGATTCTTAATCTCTTTTTTCTTCTCAAAGCTGCGCTTATGGATAGCTACTTTCTGGCCGTTGCAGCAGATTTCAACATGCCCCGCATAGGCCATGATCTCAACCATTTTTCCAGCGCACGTCGTTGGTACAGAATATTTATTACAATCAAAATTCACAAACGCCGTCTTGGTGACCCGGCCATGGATGATCCGGTAAATTAAATAATCCTTCGCGGGCAGGGTGATCAGGCGCTCTTGGCCAAGCAATTCTTTAGGCGTCTTGCCCGTTGTTCGATGGATCTTTTCATTACGAGTCCTTAGCCATTCATGGAATTGATGATTTATATCGAACAGATCTTTAAATTCGCGCCCATATAAAAAAATCCGGATGTCCTTGATGATTCTTTCCACCCGGCCCTTTTCATTGCCGCTGTACGGATTACACACATGCAGCGTAAATCCATAATGACGCGCAAAATCTAAAAACTGCCCGTTGTAAACAATCTCTGGTTTGCGTCTGATCACGACGCTTTTACAGTTATCGTACCTGTGCCGGTGCGCCAATCCGCCGATATGCTTAAAGCACTCCACATGTCCAGCCAAAAAGAACTCAAAAGAATGTCTTGGATAAAATATCCCCCACGCGTATCGTGAAAAACTCAACACATACAAAAAACCTGCCAGCATGCCAAGTTTTTTATCATTATAAAAAAACCAGTCCACCTGGGCTTCTTCTCCGGGCACAAAGGTCAACGGATAATAAGCCTCTTGCTTAGGTCTACGGTATTCCCGTGATTCACGGGCCACCGTCACATAGCTTCCGGTATATCCATATTCCTTGAGCCTCTCATAAATTTGACTGGCTTTGAGCTTGGGATGTTGACTGTACCAATGCACAATCAACTGCCTATATTGGTCAACGATCCCGGGCTTCTCCAAGGCCTGCGCTACCTCTTGGCCGCCCCCAATGATCGCCCGTATCCTTTTACGGCATACCTGTAGTTCTTTGGCAATCTGCCGGATCGATAGCTTCTCTACCTGCCATAAATGTAAAATGGCCTCTCGTTTATCTGTCTCTTCCATTAACGGCCTCCTCACAATACGTCTAGAAGGTTATACAGCCGTCCTTGAGGTCGGCGTACCTTGCTTTTGGTTACTTGCCTTGAAGCATAACCCAAAGGTCTGCCCTTTGTCGATGTCAATGGTCTTTTCAAACGCATTAAAATCCATGTTTTTCCACGACTGGCGTACACAACCCCTTTATTTTTAGCCACTTGTAAACCTAACTCCTTGGTCTTTTCAAACACCTTCGACGGCCTTTTCCGTCGCTGATATTCTTGCATGTACTGACGATTGCATTCTACAGACTCAGGATGCTTATCACGCCATTCTTGCAGATAATCGGGGTGATTTTTGCGCCACTTCTTACGTTTTAGCTTCACAAATTTTTGATTCTTGGGATCGCTGACCCAAGATTGTTCATTGGTGCGCTGTCTTTTGTTTTGGCAATCCTGGCTTGAACAATATTTTTGCCGTACGCCAACGCGAGGGTCAGGAGTGAAACTCTTCTTACAGCACGGGCACCGTGGCCGCGAGGGTTGTATATTATTACGTGTCATGGGATCCTCCATGACAAAGGATGGCATCTTATAGAAGGGAAAACCAGGATAGGAGAAAGCTTAAGAGTTTATGAATTTTTACAGCGGATTGTTGATGAAAAAATTTTCGCCCACACCACCACATGATTAGTATTGGTGGTAAAAAGATGATTCCCTACAGCGTGTTTGATAAAAGCAAGTCCATTGTCAAAACCGTGGAGAGTCAGGCATACTGTGCAAAGGTTA
>CAZABZ010000163.1:0-3007 GCA_964483535.1 uncultured Planctomycetales bacterium
TTGGGCTTTTAAGTGTTTATTGCGTGGGTTGGGATTTGCAGGATTTATTGACCGTCGGATTTAAGGGTGTATCCGGCAAAATGGAAAGTAAGGCGCCCAAACATTTACGCAGCGCCTTGGGACAGATCGTGAATTTCTTTTATACACTGCAAGGGGAGGCGGCCGGTGCCCAGGCATTCTCCAATTTTGACACATTATTAGCGCCGTTGATCCGTTATGATAAATTGACATATGAGGAAGTCAGGCAAGCCCTGCAAGAATTCATTTTCAACATCAATGTGCCGACCCGTGTCGGTTTCCAGACGCCGTTTACTAACATTACCCTGGATTTGACGGTGCCTTCTTATTATGCCAACCAAGGGGTTGTGCGGGGTGGAGAGATACAAAAAGAAACCTATGGCGAGTTTCAAGCGGAACTTGACATGTTTAATAAGGCCTTTTTAGAGGTCATGCTCGCCGGGGATGCCAAGGGCCGTGTGTTTACTTTTCCGATCCCCACCTACAATATGACCAAAGACTTTAATTGGGACAATCCCAATTTGGAATTGTTATGGAAAATGACCGCTAAATACGGGATCCCGTATTTTTCAAACTTTATCAATTCCGACATGGACCCGGCGGACGCGCGCAGCATGTGCTGCCGTTTACGCATCGATAACCGTGAATTAAGGACCCGCGGGGGCGGTCTGTTTGGGGCTTCTCCTTTGACCGGCTCGATCGGGGTTGTCACGATCAACCTGCCGAGGATTGGTTATACGGCTGATAGCGAAGAAGAATTCTTTGTTCAATTGTTAGAAAAAATGAATTTGGCCAAAGACAGCCTGGAGATCAAGCGTAAAATATTGGAGAAGCTCACCGACCAGAATTTATATCCGTACATCAAATTCTATTTACGCCATATCAAGGAACGTTTTGACCAGTATTGGAAAAATCATTTTTCGACCATTGGGCTTTTGGGGATGAATGAGGCATGTTTGAATTTGCTCGGAGAAAATATTGCTTCGAAGAAGGGCAAAGATTTTGCCGTTAGGGTTTTGCAATTCATGCGTGACAATCTGGTTGAGTTTCAAAAACAAACAGGCAATATTTTTAACCTTGAGGCGACACCGGCAGAGGGGACTTCTTACAGCCTGGCCAAATTGGACAAGGCCATGTTCTCCGACATTATTTGCGCGAACGAAGAAGAATATGTCCATGGCCATGAACCCTATTATTCAAATTCATCGCATTTGCCGGTAGAGTACACCAACGATATTTTTGCAGCTTTAGACCATCAGGAAGAACTGCAGAGCTTATATACCGGCGGCACGGTGCTGCACGGTTTTGTTGGTGAACGCATTAACGACACGCAGGCGCTAAAACAATTGGTCAAGACCATCTGCACCCAATACCGCCTGCCGTATTTTACGATCACACCCACCTTTAGCATTTGCCCCAGCTGCGGCTATTTACCCGGCGAGAAGCCGACTTGTGAGCGCTGCGGCAGTGAATGCGAGGTCTATTCAAGGGTGGTGGGGTATTTAAGGCCGGTCAAACAATGGAATAAAGGCAAAAAGGAAGAATTCCGCGAACGGAAAACCTATCATGTATGCGCATAGGCGGTTTTCAAAAATTGACGCTGGTAGATTTTCCCGGGAAAGTCGCGGCGGTTGTTTTCGTCCAAGGTTGTAATTTCCGCTGCGGTTATTGTCATAATCCTGAACTAGTTTTACCGCAGTTTTTCGTAGGGGCGGACCTTGTGTCCGCCCGTTCCATATTGGATTATTTGAATGGGCGACGGGGAAAATTAGAGGGGGTTGTTATTACCGGTGGTGAACCAACCTTCCAGGAAGGGTTGGTTGATTTTATCACGCGGCTCAAAGAGATGGGCTTCGCGGTAAAATTGGACACCAACGGCAGCCATCCGGAAGTTGTGTCTTCTCTCATCGGACTAAATCTACTTGATTATATCGCTATGGACATTAAATCTTCCCTGGCCAAATACAGCCGGGTCACGGGTGTGGCTTGTGACACTGCGAAAATCCGGGAAAGCATTGATTTAATTGTCAAAAGCGGCGTTTCCTATCAGCTGCGCACGACGCTTGTCAAAGAATTTTGTTCCAGGGAGGATTTGTCTGATATCCGGCATTTGATCGAGAAGGCTGATCATTATTCCCTGCAGCCCTTTGTCCCTTCACAAAAAATGGTCGACGTTCGATTTAATGATCAAAGCCAATATACCCCTGCGGAAATAGAGTTACTAAAAACTGAATTCGAAAAGAGCGTTCTCTCGCCCTCGTCAAATACGCTTTGGCCAAAGGATTAATCTCATAACGCGGATAAGGGCTTTTATCAAGCCCATGGTTGACCATATGAAACTGAAAGAAAAATCAAAATTTCCCTTATTAGAATTTAATAACATCACCGTTTTAAAAGGGGAATATCAAAAGGTCCTGGATGGCATATCCCTTAAGATTTATGAGGGCCAGAATGTTGCTATCTTGGGCCCGAATGGAGCGGGCAAGTCGTCATTGATTAAAATTATTACCAGGGAATATTATCCTGCTTTTCAAGAGGATGGGGGTTCATTTAGAATTTGGGGACAGGAGTGTTGGGATGTTTTTGATTTACGGTTTTTGTTGGGCATTGTTTCAAATGATTTGCAATACATCTGTGCCAGAGATATAACAGGCATGGAGACGGTATTATCAGGATTTTTTGGCAGTATAGGTTTATTTAAAGAACACCTGACTCCCAAGATGAAAAGAAAAGCCAAAGAGATCATTGATTTTTTAGAAATCGGGCATCTTTGCGGCAGGAAGATGGACCAAATGTCATCCGGCGAGGCCAGGCGTTTTTTAATCGGCAGGGCCTTGGTGCATGATCCCAAAGCCCTCATTTTGGATGAACCGGCCAATAGCCTTGATTTGCACGCGTTTTATAAATTCAGCAGTATCTTAAGTAAAATAGCTAGATCAGGCACGAGCATCATTCTCGTTACGCATAATCTTTCCGATATTATTCCGGA
>CAZABZ010000164.1:0-2999 GCA_964483535.1 uncultured Planctomycetales bacterium
CCAATGCGACGGTGTCTGAATTGAATCGTGAGAAAGAAGAATTATTGTCTGCCCCCAAGCCGGAGCCTTTGAAGCTAGATCCTGATGAAGCTTTGCGCCATGAACTGGAATCTTTAAAATATGAACTGATCAAAGCAAAAGCACAGACCAGTGGGCTGGAGCGGGTCAGTTTTAATTATAAAAATCAGCTGGAAGATTTTTTTAAGAAAGTCAATGAGATGCAAGCAAACAATGAGCAGTTGTCTCAGGGGAAAAACCGGCTGGAGGGGATGGTCCAGGAAATTAAATTGCAAAATGAGGAATTGGTTAAAAAAGACCAACTGGCCCAATTTGAATTGGAAAAGAACCGTTCGCGATTGGTAAGTCTTGAGCGTGAATATGAAGACTTCAAGGCGCGCACACAAAATAATCCCAAATGAGGTTTGTATAAATGAAAACAATGCCAAGAAGCAATCTTTTACTTTTAATGGCTGTCTTTTTATTTTCTTCCTGTGACACCTTAAATCATGGGGCGGACAATACCGTAGAAGTTGCCAAAACCATCTGGGGTTCGTCGACAAGGGCTTTGGAGCAGGCCCGGGACAATGCCATTACCAGGAACTATGATAAGCCTTATTGGGATTGCGTGCGCAGCGCCATAGCGGTTGTTGGTAAAAACCATTGGGTGATATTTAAAAAGGCTGAAATTAAAGGGTACATGGTGGTGATGGGCGTCAAAGGCTGTGTTGATACCACCGAGATCGGGATCTTTTTTGATCAACTGTCAGACAATCAAACACGCATTGAAGTTGCTTCTTTGAGTACCAATGCAAAACGCAAAGTAGCCAGAGGTTTGTTTCATGGGTTAGACATCGCTTTTGGTTATTTGCCGCCTGACCCTCCGGAGCCACCATCCACACATCATGATTGAAAACGAATTTCTTTTTTTAGGTTTATTAGCTGAGGGCCCTAAACACGGGTATGAAATCAAACTTCAGCTGGAAGAAGATGTGGGCCCTAATATAGGGCTTCAGATCAAATCAATTTATTATCCTTTGCAAAAAATGGAAAGTACCGGATTGATCGAGAAAGAAATAGGCCGCAGGGAAGGCCGTTTTCCGGAGAAATATGTTTACCGCATCACCCCCAAAGGCAGAAAGAAGTTTGATGAGCTCATTAAGCATAGTTTTTTGTCTATAGAACGTCCTTTTTTTCAAATTGATTTAGCTTTTTATTTTCTACCTTTGGTAGATAAAAGCATGGCCAAACGCCGGCTTAAAGGTAGATTTACCTTGTTGAAAAAGGTCAAAAAAGAATTAACCCTCCTGCAATCTGCCACAAAAGTAAAAATTTTAAGTCTTATCCTTCAGCACGACCTGGATCTTGTAGAAGCCGAAATAAACTCCACCCAAAAAATTATTAACCAGCTTTAAGTATTTAACCCCTTATGCGCTATATAGTTCTTGACTTATGGGCCTTTTATATTAAAATCTTTGTATTAAAATTTTACTATAGATGGTCATCCTATGAATATTTATCAAATTTTAGCTGATTCCGCGCGGCTTTTTTCTCAAAAGCCTGCTATTATATTTAAAGACAAGACACTTAGTTTTTCCGATTTAAAAGCTAATGTGCTGGCTCTGGCCAAGGGTTTGCAGGGCTTAGGCTTGGCTCGCGGCAAGAAGATCGCCTTATATTTGCCTAATTGCCCTGAGTACGTATACGGTTATTTGTCATCTTTTCTTTTAGGAGCGGTGGTTATACCTTTAGATTATACGCTCAAGACTGACGAGCTGGTCGCTTGTTTGTCTCATGCCCAAGCAGAATTCGTGATTGCTTTACCCAAGCCGGAAATTGATTGGAACGCGATACAAAAAAAGATAGGTTCTTTAAAGGTCTCTATTCTTTTAGGCCCGGATTTTGAGCGATTATTTCAATCAGGCGACTTTAAAGCTGAGGCAGTGTCTGAAACTGATCCGGCTTTGATCATGTATACTTCCGGAACAACCGGCCAGCCCAAGGGTATTTTGCTTAATTACAAACATCTACAAGGCTCACCCCAGGCCATGAAATATTTTGTGGATTTAAGCGAGCGCGATGTGAAGTTATGCGCGATCCCTTTAAGCCATATCGGCGGTTTTATTTATATTCAGAATTGCATCGTTTTTGGGATCACCTTAGTGTTGATGGACCGGTTCCATCCGATGGAATTCTTGAAAAATGTGGCGCAATATAAAGTCACATGTTTTCATGTCGTCCCGCCGATGTATACGGCTATGTTGACGGTCAAGCATATCGATCAGTTTGATTTATCCAGCTTGCGCTGGGTGGTGGTTTTCGGGGCCCCCAATTCGCCGGATATTTTAGAGAGGTTCCATCAGCATTGTCCCAATGCCAAACTGCTTAATGGCTGGGGAATGACTGAGACATGTCCTCCTAATACGGTAACGCCTTTGGATAATCCCAAAATTGAAAGTGTTGGAAAACCTGCCCCTAACTGCGAGATCCGAATTGTTGATGAGGGCGATCAGCCCCTGCCGTTAGGAGAAGTGGGTGAAATTGTCATTCGCGGCTGGGTGGTTATGCAGGAGTACTACAAAGACCCGCAAGCGACACTTGCGGCCAAGCGGGGCGGTTGGTTTCACACCGGGGATTTGGGGCGCTTTGACAACGAAGGGTTTTTATATATCGTCGGACGCAAGAAAGAAATGATTAAAGTGGCCGGACAGATCGTTTATGCTTCCGAGGTGGAAGCGGCCTTGTGCAAGCATGAAGCGGTACTGGAGGCCGCGGTCATTGGTGTCGCTGATGATATGCGAGGGGAGTCGGTTAAAGCATTCGTGGTGTTAAAAGAAGGGTTTAATATCGGACCTTTAGAGATTAAATATTTTGCCCGGGAACATTTAGCGCATTTTAAAGTGCCGCACAGCGTTGAAATTCGTCCGGCATTGCCTAAGAATCGAGTTGGAAAAATTGATAAGGAATTATTAAAACAGACCGTATTAGCCTAAAGAAAGGGT
>CAZABZ010000165.1:0-2968 GCA_964483535.1 uncultured Planctomycetales bacterium
AGCCCTATGCATTTTTATATCGTGGCCATGCTTTTTATCGTCTTTGACGTCGAGCTGGTCTTTCTTTTTCCATGGGCCGTCATGTTTAGAAAACTTGGCCTTTTTGGGTTGACGGCAATGGCTGTTTTTATGGGCTTTGTGGTCCTTGGATTCTTTTATGTATTGAAAAAAAAGGCCTTAGCATGGAAGTGAATTTTTTTACCTCGAAATTAAATGACGTCTTGGGCTGGGCGCGTAAATTTTCTATTTTTCAATACCCGTTTGTCACCGCCTGCTGCGGCATGGAATATATGTCGACGTCCGCCTCCCACTATGACATTGACCGTTTTGGCGCGGGGTTTCCGCGTTTTTCGCCACGGCAGTCGGACGTGCTTTTTGTGGTGGGCACCATCAGCCATAAAATAGCGCCTGTCTTAAAGACGGTCTACGATCAGATGTGTGAGCCGAAATGGGTGGTGGCTTTTGGGGTTTGCACGTGCACCGGGGGTTTTTATGACAATTACGCGACGGTGATGGGCATCGATACCATTATCCCTGTGGATATTTATATCCCGGGCTGCCCGCCGCGGCCGGAAAATGTCATTGATGGTTTAATAAAACTCCAGGACAAGATCCAAAAAGGCGAGCAGTCAAGGACCCTCTTTGACCCTCGGACAAAAATCGGCCGGCCTGAGGAGCTTCAGGCATGACACCCTTGCAAAGACTCCAGGAACAGTTTTCAGCCCAGATCATCCAGACCCATGCCTTCAGGGGTGATGAAACCGCGATCATCCGTCCCGCGGCGTTGCGGACAATTGCCAAATTCTTAAAAGAAACCCCGGGATTGGATTTCAATTTTTTAATGGACCTGACGGCGGTGGATTATTTGTCTTATGCCGGCGAAAAATCTCAGCAGGAATTCCGTTTCGAAGTTGTTTATCATTTCTTTTCCCTTAAATTGAATCATCGGATCCGCATCAAGGTGCCTGTCGACGAAAAAGCACCTGAGGTTGATAGTCTTTGTGATCTTTGGGCCTCGGCCAACTGGTATGAAAGAGAAGTTTGGGACATGTTCGGCATTCGATTTAAAGGGCATCCTCATTTAAAACGTATTTTGATGTATGAGGAATTTCAGGGGCATGCCTTGCGCAAGGATTATCCGGTCAATAAACGTCAACCGCTGGTGGGACCACCTAACTCATGACTCAAACGCGCTCCATGTTATTAAATGTAGGGCCTTCACATCCGGCGATGCACGGCGTCATCCGTTTGATCATGGAATTGGATGGCGAGAAGATCGAGGGTGTTGATGTGGAGATCGGCTATCTTCACCGGGCTTTTGAGAAAATGTGCGAGACCATGATGTACGCCCAGTGCTTTCCGTATACGGACCGGCTTAATTATGTTTCTCCGTTGATTAACAATGTGGGCTTCGCGTTGACGGTTGAAAAATTATTGGGGATTGATATTCCCCTTCGCGCCAAATATATCCGCGTCATCATGAGCGAGATTTCCCGCGTCACCGACCATCTGACCTGCATCGGCGCCTCAGCCATGGAATTGGGCGCGATGTCCGTATTCCTGTATATGATCAAGGCCCGCGAATTTTTATATGAGCTGGTCGAAGAAATCACAGGGGCACGCTTGACTGTTTCTTATGTGCGTATCGGCGGGGTCAAAGCTGATTTAACCGCGGGGTTCGCGGACAAGGCATTTGGGAAAATCGCGGATGTGCGCAAGGTGCTTATCGAGGTGGACGGATTATTGACCCGCAACCGTATTTTCTTTGACCGCATGAAGGACGTTGGAAAGATTTCTGCCGAAGATGCGATCGCGCATGGGATTACAGGGCCATTTTTAAGGTCAACAGGGGTTGCTTATGATGTGCGTAAAGCCAGCCCGTATCTGATCTATGATCGCCTGGACTTTGGAGTTCCGGTGGGAAGCCAGGGGGACAATCTTGACCGTTATTTTGTCCGTATGGCAGAGATGGAACAAAGCCTTAGGATCATTGAGCAGTGTTTGCAGCAAATTCCCGACGGGGCCGTCGCGGCGGATTTGGCGGGTTGTGTGGTCCCTGCCAGCCAAATGGTTGACAGCGCCAAGATGGGGGAAACACAAGGATTAATTGAAGATGAGGTTGCTTTAGACCCAACCTTGCAAGGCAGCACAAGAAAATATCATGACGCCATTAACGTCAACAGAAAAGATGTGGTGCTTCCTGCCAAAGAAGACACGTACGGTAATATCGAAGGATTGATGAATCATTTTAAATTAGTGATGTATGGCCATGGCATCCATCCGCCCGTCGGTGAGGTGTATATGCCTGTCGAGGGGGCCAATGGAGAGCTGGGATTTTATATTGTTTCTGACGGGAGCGATCACCCCTGGCGGGTGCGCGTCCATCCGCCGTGCTTTCCGATTATGGCCGCGTTGCCTAAATGTTTGATCGGGGGCATGATGGCTGATTTAGTCCCTACTTTTGGATCAGTCAATATGATCGCCGGGGAATTAGATAGATAGGAGTCTTTATTTTTACTGCGGAATACATAAAAGAGCTGGATAAGATCACCAACAAATACGAACACAAGCGCGTCGCTCTGTTGCCGCTGCTGCGCTATATCCAGGGCAAAGAAGGACTGATCACCCCTGAGACTGAAAAAAACATCGCGGAGTATTTGGGAATTCCGGTTGTTCATGTCCACGAAGTTGTTTGTTTCCATCACTTACTGCATCAGAAGCGCATCGGCAGCAAATGCCACTTTTCAGTTTGCCAGAGCACTGCTTGCGCGTTATGCGGGGCTGGGGAGATCATAGAGTATATTGAACAACGGTTGAACATTAAACCCGGAGAAACAACGCCCGACGGTAAATTTTCTTTAAGTGTCGTTGAATGCCTGGGGGGCTGTGAAGAGGCGCCCATGATGCAGTGCAATAAAGAATATAAGGGGTTTTTGGATAAACAGAAGATTGATGAGATAATCGAGAA
>CAZABZ010000166.1:0-2945 GCA_964483535.1 uncultured Planctomycetales bacterium
GTATCCATCACCACGGTTTCGCGCGTCCTTAACAAAGTCCCCACCGTCAATAAAGAAATCGCCCAGCGTGTAGAGGAGATCATAGCTGAGCTGAAATTCAGGCCAAACCCTACGGCCCAGCGTCTGGCTAGAGGAACACAGAACACCGCCATTGGTTTTGTTATCCCGGGTTATCCGGGCATCTTTCATTCTTTCTACGCGGTGGAATTGATGCGTGGCATCGGCCATGGCTGTGAAACCCTAAGGCTGGATTTAATCTTTCATATTACCGACGGGAGCAACCCTTTAAGATCAAATTTCGCCGGTGGTCTTATTTTCGCGGACATCATTGAGAATTTGTCTCAAGTGCAGACCGCGATACGCGAAGACATGCCTTGCTTAGTCATTAATCACATCGTTAAAGATTTGGATGTTAGTTATATCGCGGTGGATAACGTCAAAGGCGGGTTTACGGCCGCGGAATATTTAATTAATTTAGGCCATAAGCGTATCGCCACCGTCACCGGTAATATGCAGACCCAGGCGGGCATGGACCGGTTTGAAGGTTTCCAGAAAGCTTTAAAGCAGCACGGCATTGATTGTCCGCCGGATTATGTTTATAAAGGGGATTATTCCCGTCGATCGGCCCGTCAGGCCGCGGAACATTTTCTTTCTTTGGAGAGCCCTCCGTCCGCCATCTTTGCGGCCAGCGACGATATGGCCCTCGAGATCATTTCAGTGGCCATGGAAAACGGCATTAAAGTGCCGGAAGATATTTCCGTTATCGGTTTTGATGACAATCCCGCCGGATTATTCGGTCCTATCTCATTGACCACCATCAAGCAGCCTTTGTTCACCATGGGAGCAGAGGCGACAAAAATTGTTTATGAAATGATGACCGGCAAACAAACCGGGTTGGTCCACAAAGTGCTGGTCCCGGAATTGATCGTGCGCGAATCCTGCGCGCAACCCTCCTCGTAACGTATTCTATTCGGCCATTGTATTTCCTTTTTTTAACGCCCCCGCCGCGGCTTCGATTCCAACGCTAACTTGACAATCTCCTCGATTCACGGTATTTTAGTGCCCTATGAATTCATTTGATTGCATAGTGATAGGAGCTGGGCATGCCGGCGTTGAAGCGGCTTTGGCTTCGGCCCGCATGGGTCTGGCGACGGCCATGGTCACCCTTTCCAAAGAGACCATAGGACAGATGAGCTGTAATCCAGCTCTGGGCGGGGTGGGCAAGGGGCAGTTAGTCAAAGAGATCGATGCTTTAGGCGGCGAGATGGGCTTGGCCGCTGACCGCACGGGTATTCAATTTCGTCAGCTTAATGCTTCCAAAGGCCAGGCGGTGCGCTCTTCGCGCTGCCAGTCGGACCGTAAGCAATACCGTTTGTATATGAAGCAAGTGGTTTTAAACCAGCCGAATCTGTCGGTTATTGAGGATAAGGTATGCGAGCTGGTGGTGGCCAAAGGAATGGTCCAAGGAGTTAAAACCGCGGGTGGTTTGACCTTACAAGCACCGACGGTGATTATCGCAACGGGTACTTTTTTAGACGGACGCATTCATATCGGGCCACAGATCACTTCAGGTGGCCGTATCGGCGAGCAGGCTTCCCATCGTCTGGCCAATTCCATCCGCGATTTGGGTTTTGAGGTCCTTATGTTTAAGACAGGGACCCCTCCGCGGCTCGATGGGCGCACCATTGATTTTACGGGTATGGAGCGTCAGGATTCGGACGATCCCATTTCCCCATTTTCTTTCAGGACACCTTTTATCCCTAAAGACCGAAAACTTTTAGCCTGTTATATCACGCGGACAACAGAGCGTACCCATGAGATCATCCGGGCGAATTTTCATTTATCGCCGATGTATTCCGGCCAGATCAAAGCAACAGGCGTGCGCTATTGTCCTTCCATCGAAGATAAATTAAAGAAATTCGCGCAGAGATCATCCCATCATGTTTTTCTGGAGCCCGAAGGGCTGGATACTTTTGAATATTATCCTAACGGCATCTCAACAGGTCTTCCGGCCCATGTGCAAGAAGAGATGGTCCATTCCATCCCGGGCCTTGAGAAGGCCGTGATGGTGCGCCCCGGCTATTCCATTGAACATGGGGTAGTGCCGGCCACAGAGTTAAAGCCGACGCTGGAAACCAAAAAGATCAAAGGTTTATTCTTAGCAGGCCAGATCAATGGCACAACCGGTTATGAAGAAGCCGGTGCCCAGGGACTGGTGGCGGGGATCAATGCCGCTTTGCAGGTTCAAAATAAAGAGCCGTTTATTTTAGGCCGCCATGAATCCTATATCGGTGTTTTGATCGATGATTTGACAACCAAAGGCACCGAGGAGCCGTACCGCATGTTCACCTCGAGGGTGGAGTATCGCCTGATCGTGCGTGAGGACAACGCGGATAAGCGCTTGGCCCAATATGGTCACAAGTTTGGGCTTTTATCAGACCAAGATAAGGCGCGTGTCACTGAAAAATACGCGGCTATTGAAGAGGAGATAAAGCATCTACGGTCAACAAAGGTCCCTCCGGGAACGCCGTTGGATAAAGTTTTAGAAAACGCCTCCAGCGCTTCTTTAAAGCAGTCGATCTCCTTATATGATTTGCTCAAAAGGCCGGAAATTACTTATGATATGATCATGGGCTTTGACGGGACGTTTGAAAATTTAGGCCGCCAGGCGATAGCTCAGATCGAATATGAAATCAAGTATGAAGGTTTTATCCATCGTCAGCAAAAAGAAGTGGAGAAATTCCGCCATATCGAATATATCCGCATACCGGAAGGGTTTGATTTTAAGGGCATCCCGGGGCTTTCCAAAGAGATCATAGAAAAACTCAACCGTTTCAATCCTACCACCTTGGGGGCCGCCAACCGTATTTCTGGCGTTACCCCGTCAGCCATTACGCTTTTGATGATATATTTCAAAAAATGGAAAGCGGAACGTAAAGAAAATT
>CAZABZ010000167.1:0-2873 GCA_964483535.1 uncultured Planctomycetales bacterium
AAAAGGCATTTCTAAATTATATATTTCAGCCATAATAAAATCCAACGCTTTAAAATAGCCCTCCAAAATCTTTTCAACATCCTTAATTTGGGCCGTACTTAAAAATCTGTCCAGACTCATTGTCCTTAAATGGTACAGGGCACTGTTGACCTCGCGACCGGGAAATTGTTTACGTAAATAATGCACGTAAAGAGGCATCTGGAACGATTTGACGTGATCACGGATATATTCACGGGTCAGCGTTACATTGGCAGGAAGTTCTTTGGGTTTTGGGTCCATACTACCCGTCTTATAATCTAAAATTAATATTGTCCCATCCATCATCTCATCGACCCGGTCAACCCTGTAGGTCAGGCGCACCTCTTCTTTACCTAAGTTGATCACATCTTCAAACCTGCGCTCAACATAAAGCACCTTCTTGACGTCAGTTTCACAACGTAAGGCTTCTTGATCTAAAAATCTCTCTAATCTGGTTTTTAAAACAGTCTCCATTAAAAAAGCGTCACTGCGCCCGGCCTTGCCAAAGACAGCGGCAAACCTGGACTCATAAATCTTTTGAAAATATTTCCTGAAACGCTCATCCAGCACAGGCTTCTTCCCGACGAATCCCCCAAAAGCTTCCTGCAGCAGATCATGGATAAAAATACCGATGTGACGGCTTTCAGGGTCTTCTAATAAATCGTCCGTGACCTTAAGCCCCAAAACATAACGACAGTAAAAGGAGTAAGGATTTTGCAAATAGGTATTGATACTGGACGCGGAAAACTTAAAACCTTTAAGAAAATCGACCAAGCCCTTGGTCTTGGGAATAACGCGCTGTTTTTTCTCGACGGAAACTTCAAAAGCCCCGCGGGTAATGTCCACGGCCCCGATTGCCCCCGAACGCTCTTCCTTCTCCCAGATAAGCTCCTCTAAAAAACGGCTGCGGGTACGGTCGCTATTCTGCTGATAAATCAAATGCACATTTTGGGCCGCGGAAATCAAACGCATAAAACCATAACGCTGGATCTCTTCTTCCAATTCAAGGCGGTCAAGCTTGAGATTGATCATCACCTCGCGCGGGATCAAAGGTTCGTAAATATTCAAATTAGGCAAAAGGCCCTCATTAACATCCACCACGATCACATTTTTAAAATTCAGGGCGCGTGTTTCAAAAAGCCCCAAAATCTGAAGGCCTCTCAACGGTGAGCCGCTGAAAGCCACCATCTGCGAAGATAAACGCTCCTGTAAAACCTTAAACAAATCTCCGGGTTCAAAGATTTCCCGCGCGAAGGCGCAGGCTTTTAATTCATCCCCCATCTCCTGCATGCGTCCGGCAATTTGATCGTTAAAAGGATATTTGTCCATCGTGCTATGCATCTGCATAAATTCAACAAAGCTTTGTAAGGCCGCGGCCAAATCACCCGCAGAGCGAATATTCTCGAAATTACCTAAAAAAACTTGATGAATGGCTTGGGCTGTTTTCTTAAGTTCGCTTGAAAGCACTGTCATATCCATCGCCATCGAGGACTGGATAACGGAATCTAAAAGCCTTTCATCATGGACAATATCCTCAGGATCCAAAAATAACCGGCCTGAAGAATCTGTCAACACCTCGCCTTTAAGGGCTTCTTCTATTTTTGCCGCCAGCAGGCGCACGACCCCCTGATGGGCGCCAAAATCCAAATTCTTTACCAGAGGATGCCTCAACAGGGAAAGATAATCCTTGGTGTAATACAAGCCCCCTTTGCGCCGATGCTGGGCTTCAAAACACAGGGTCAATAGCGTATAAAGAGCGCTGCGCTTAAGCGGATAGCCCATGGAAACATTGAATTCCTTAAAGCCCGAGCTTCCCACCGCGGTCAAAAGGATGGGAAGAAAATCCCCGTCAGGCAAAACAATGACTGTTGACTCAGGCTCGGTAATGCCTTCTAAAATGGCATTGACCAAACCTGCCTGAGCATGGCTGTCAAATGCCTCATAAATCTTTAAATTAAACGCGGTGGGCTTAACTTCTTTTCCCTCGAGGATCGGGGTACCAAAGGTTTCGGCGATGCGTGAAAGCGCCGGCCAACGCCGTTGATCACCCTGCATCAACAGCACCGCTTGACCGCGGTCATAGATGCTCTTGATAACGATGTTTTCCGTGCGGTGCAGATAGAAGAAATTACAAAATAAAATTTCATCGAACGGACTTAAGTCGCAGCCCCCTACCCGGCGGGAGGCTTGACGGTATTGAAATCCGCGCGGGGCCAATTGCCTGCGGTCAAGTTCCTGGTGATACGCCTGACGCAAAACACCCAAATGCATCAATAACTTATTAATATCTTCAGGCACGCTGAAACCGATTTCGGCATGCTCCCGCAAGTGTTCAAGAGAATCCAAAGGGACATCTTCCAAATCCAGCTGCTCGATAAAATGCAGGATTTCACTGGCCCATGGTAAAAACTGCGCGAAGCTCTCCCTGCCGCGGCAGACCCAGGGGCATAAGCTCATGGCCAATTGATAAATGGCATAACAATGGTCCAGATCACTGCCCTGTACCGGCACATCCGCGCCATAAGCGACATACGCCATCCACTCGTCGATGGTAAAAACCTTTGGCGGAATAAAAGCTTTACCGATGCGCCTGACCAAATCTCTTTTAATGAACAACGCCGGCCGCCGGCCGCCGAAAACCAAGCACAGGCGTGACAAATCCTTGTCCCGCTCTGCATAATAGCGGTAGACATAATCAACCACATGGGGCAGAAAATTTTCCGTAAAAGGGACTGTAATAATTTTACTCATTGTTAACTTTCGGCCTATGAGGCCATTGTATTTCTTTCACAGGAGCACACATTGTAAGTGCTAAATTTGTTCTTTGTTGCTCCTGGGCTTCGCCGCGTTTTTTT
>CAZABZ010000168.1:0-2865 GCA_964483535.1 uncultured Planctomycetales bacterium
TTGCCGGAAGTGACTTCCATTTTATACTGTTTGACCGCCTGTAATATTTGCGGGCCTAAATCCGCGTATTTTTTGCTGAATTTTGGCTGATAGCGGCTAAAAAGACCCAGCACATCATGGATCACTAAAACCTGCCCATCACAATGAGGGCCGGCACCGATACCAATGGTGGGGATCTTTAACTGACCGGTAATCACTTGCGCCACTTCCCGCGGGATGCATTCTAAAACCACACTAAAACATCCCGAATCCTGCATGAGCTTTGCATTCTTTATGATCGTTTGGGCAGACGCCGCATCCTTGCCTTGCACCTTCATGCCGCCAATACCCAGCGCGGTTTGCGGAGTTAATCCCACATGGCCCATGACCGCGATACCTGCCTTGGTAATGGCTGATACCACCTTGGGGCAGTCTTCAAACCATTCTAATTTTACAGCATGACAACCTTCCTCGATAAATTTCCGGGCATTATCCACCGCGGCCTGGGGGGCCAACTGATAGGAATCAAAAGGCATATCACTGATGACCAAAGCGTTCTTGACCGCCCGCACCACAGCCCTGGTATGATGCAGCATTTCGTTCATCCCCACTTCGGCCGTCGACTCAAGCCCCAAAACCACGTTCGCCAGGGAGTCGCCCACTAAAATAATATCTATACCCGCCTCATCTAAAAAAGAAGCCATGGAGTAATCATACGCTGTTAGCATGGTGATACGCTCTTTCCTGGCTTTTTGAGCTATAATATCTTTAACTGTTTTCATAAAAAGACCCCGCGACTTCGACTTCGTTAGGTTGCTAAATATTGAATAATTTTTTGCGCTACGGCTTTGCCGCCGGCAATGGCATCCACCACAGACCAGCCAGCCCTGCCGCAGGCAAAGACCTTCTCCATACTGGTCATGCCACCGGCCTTGGCATCGGTCCACAATGAGCCATCCCCATCCCACTTTAACTGCGGTAAACACTGCTTTAAAAAATCATTGGGCCGCTGACCATTAGCGATAATCACCGTCTGGGCTTCTAAAACAGCAGGTTCCTGGCGAGATAGCTCAATCTTTAAACCCTCTTTCCCCTCAACGATATCCAGTTTACGGCATTTAACGCCCCGCACAAAACCATTATCATCACCCACTATCTCAAGGACTTTTGACGGATAAATTTCTATCCCTTCCTCTCTTGATTCTTTTAAAATTTCCGCGCCAACACCTGCCTGCTCTTCAAAACCCTCAAAAACCACCCGGACCTCACTGCCTAAACGCAAACTCAGACGCGCCGCGTCAAAAGCCGCTGCCCCACATCCTACAATTACCGTTTTGGCCGCCGGTATCCCCTGCTGCCGGGCGGCCTGTAAAACATTTTCTTTGCCTGTCGTTTGCAATCGATACAAAAATTCTGTGTCGTAATAAACACCGGTAAGACCACTGCCGGGCAAATCACTGAAGACCGGCAGGCTAGCGCCGGTGGCCAATAAGACCGCTGAAAACCCGCGCATAAAAAGCTCGTCGATCATCATGGTGCGGCCAAACACCACGTCCGTCTGGATTTCTACCCCCGCCCATTTCAATTGGGAAAACTGCTCATTAAGTACCTTCTGCGGCAGGCGGAATTCAGGGATCGCGTAACGTAAAAGCCCGCCGGGCTCATGCGCCGCCTCAAAAATAGTGACGCTAAAATCCATCTTCGCTAAAAAATAAGCGGCGCTCATCCCCACGGGACCTGATCCGATAATAGCCACTTTTTTCCCCTGAGGGGGCAAGCGCGGCTTCCCTGACTTTGAATGGCCGAAATCCGAGGCAAAACGCTCCAGCCCTCGAATGGCAATCGAATCCCCATCCGCATGAAAAACACACGCCCCTTCGCAGGGCGCCGGACAAATACGGCCGCAAATCGCAGGAAAAGGGTTCTCTTTTTTAATACGCTCCAAGGCCAACGCCGTGTCACCCTCACGTAATAAACGGATAAACCCCGGAATATCAATACCCAGAGGACAGCCGGGTAAACAGGTAGCCACCGCGCACTGAGGGCAACGACGAGCTTCGGCTTGCGCTATTTTCTTGTTGAACCCCAAAGAGACTTCCCGAAAATTGCAAATCCTGGTCTCTTTGGGCTGATAGATGGGGCTTGGTTTTCCCATGACCGCGACTCCAATGTATTCATACGTTGTGATAAATCTTGATAATCGACCTTATGCCCGTCGAACTGTGGACCGTCAACACAAGCCAGACGGTATTGTCCGTCTATTTTTACTCTGCAGGACCCGCACAAGCCCAAACCATTGACCATGTGCGGATTTAATGTCACCCTTAAGGAGATGTCCCTCTCTTTAGTCATTTGGGCGACAGCCTGCATCATTTCAACTGAACCGATGGCGTAAACCCGATGGACGGTATATTTATTCAACAATTCTTTCAAAAGGTCCGTGGCCAAACCTTTACGCTCATAGCTGCCGTCATTGGTTGTGATAAAAATCTCATCGCAGACCACCCGCATTTGAGACTCTAACATCAGCACCTTTTTGGATTTGGCCCCGATAATGCCAATGACTTTATTGCCCTTTTTCTTTAAACCGCGGCAAATCGGCAGAATTTGTGCCGCTCCAATACCGGTGGCCACACAAATAACCAGGCCATACTTGTCCATCTCAGCTCCCCGGCCCAGAGGACCCACGACCTGATAAATGCTCTCTCCGATAGAAAGGTCCCCTAATTTTCGGGTGGTCGGACCTACTTCATGGACCAACAGGGAAATGACACTGCGCCGTTCATCGCTGTCAACAATGGTCATAGGGATACTCTGTTCACCCGAGACTGGCGTGACCATCACAAACTGACCGGGCAAGGCACGGGCCGCGATGGCGGGTGCCGT
>CAZABZ010000169.1:0-2862 GCA_964483535.1 uncultured Planctomycetales bacterium
CCAAGCTGATATCTTCAAAACCTATACCCTCTCTATTCGCTGATTTCATCCCAAGATCTTGGTCAAAAGGCCCAATTCCTTCAACTTCGTAAGGTTTTGTCTCATTGGCTGGTATCTGGATCAAAGGCTGGTCGCTGGCACAGCCACTCAGGGCCAGGCTCATGAGTATTAATAAAGTTATCAATAGTCCGGTTTTCATATTAGACTCCTGTCACATTAATTTTGACCACGACAATGATGTCACATACAAGCCAAATGGATTTAACGGATTTTCTCTATATTGGTCCTCATGGGTATGCGGAATTTGAATGACAGAGATCAATGCTTTGTAATGAGCTTCACCCAAGACCTGGTTGTCATAATTTCGCTCTATTTCCCGCCATTCCACGGAATAAATATTTTCAGCTTCTTTTAAAAAAACCAGGAATTCGACATGCCGCGTTCCTGTCTTTTGCGCGTAGTCAAAGGGATTATTGTCCTTGTAATAAACATCCAGAAAGTTGTTTTGCACGGATTTGATAGATTCTTGATAAACCTGGCTCAAATCTTTTCTCAACGCTTCCGGGTCTGATATAACACAGCGGGCCATATCAATGTACTGATACACGAAAGCTTTTATTATCCGTTCATCATTTAACGGTAACTCTTTAGCTTCACTCGTCGCTAAAGCCCTGCCCAGATTATCGACCTGGACAACATAGGGAACGATGTGCGTTTTATTGATCGTGAAAATATTGCTCGTGATGCTGATGATCAAGGCGATCCCCAAAACAAAAGCGATCCTCTGCCAATTTTGTTTTGAGGCGTTGATATTATGCGTTATTTCATCATATTCTTTTCTGGCCTTGATATAAGGATCAGTGATTTTTGTATTCATATCATGAGTTTCCGATGATGGATTCTGTAGAATTTACATTGGGATCTTGTTTGGGGATATTATCTAAAATACTTTTCGCTAATTTACCGCCTTCAGTCCCATCAACTGCTTTCTTCCATTTAGCTTCTCCCAGGGTTTTAATGGCTTCCCTTTGAATTTCCTCAGGACTTGCTGTTTTACCTTGAGCCGCAAAACTCGCGCTTGTCGCCTGCCTCGCTGCGTCATAAGCTTTTGCATTCCCTTGCCCATTAGCAACAAAACCCCTAATATTGCCTGGGACTTCTTTAACTTTTTTATACACTTCCCCCACTCCCTTTACCGCTCCATGTACCGCTCCCTTTACATCTGGAGTTGTTTCAAAACCCATTGATAGTCTTCCCGTTAACCATGAAACCGCCTGATCCGGCAATTTAAGGCAAAGTTTATAATAAACATAGGCGGACAAAGCCACCCCGATGTCATAGTCAATGATCGCCCCCCAACCACTGGTAGTACTAGGTGCGTTTTGAGGCCAGGTCTTGGCCAACCCTAAGCCAAGACCAATCAAAATATAAATAAAGATTATTTTAATCCCGATGTGAAAAAAGGTATGCACATAACGTTCCGCGTAATCCCTTGTCCATTGCAATCCGGAAAAAGCCAGTAAAAAAATCCCTCCCGCTAAAATGATCTGGCTGCCTATTTGCACCAGCATCAATTCCAGGCCTATCACCGCGAAACAATACAGGACGACCGCGCCGGCCAGCACCGCGATCAAAACCATTTGGAAGTTTTTAAGTAAACCGAATGTGACATTAATGGTCCACATGTTTTTAGCCACAAGAAATCCGATATGGAAAAGATTCTGGGCTTTAATATCGGTGACGGTGGAAAGACCGCTGGCCTTGGCCCCCAATAAATTCCCAATTTGGTTAACGGTATCAAAAAATAATCCGTTAATATAATTGTAATTAACGATAAAATAATAAAAAAAATTCAAATATATAAGCCATCTGATTAATTCCAGGTTTGAGTCAACCATATCCACATTTTTTCTCAATAAATGATTAAGCGCCAGCAAAGCGATGGATATGGCCGCGATAGTATTAAAAAGGCCCAAACCAATACCCGCGCTTTCCGACTGTATGTTTGAAATACTTCCGGTATACTGGTTAATCACCTGATTTAAAATTCCGTCATTCATAAGATTTTTCCTAATTGAGAGGCCCAAAAATACTGCTGCCGTCATCCTGGGCATTAAAAATTTGCTTCATTTTATCGTCCTCATCCTTCTCTTCCTGGAGCTGTTTGCCCATCACCGCGGCCTGCATAGAGATTTGTTCACTTAATAATTCTTGCGTGGATTGCGTTTGCGCGATGTTTTGCGCGGCAAGTTCATTGGAGGTTTGCAAGGCCTGGGTTTGTCCCACCGCTTGATTATTTTTATCCATCAACGCGTTAACTGAATTTATTTGCTGTGAATAAGACCCCCTTAATTGTTGGACCCTGTTTAATGCGTTTTGCAAAATAGTCAAGGCCTGTTGATCGACAGATTCTTCTTGATCTGTCATTGTTCCATTAGCGGGCATACTATTCATTTCCTGCTGCATCTGAGTCAATATGCTCTGTGTTTGATCAGACAAAGCTGTCCCCTGATTTGTTATATTAGTTAAATTGTTTCTCAACGAATCCACATCACTGAAATTATTTTGATAATTCGCCACAGACTTAAGCTCTTGGACCTGGTTTTTAATCATCTCTATCTGGTTTTCCAGGCTTTGAAGCTGGCGTAAATTCTCTGTGATAAGTTCGATATTATTTAAAAGTTGGGTGTGTTCGGTGGCCAGGTCTTGGGCCATGGCTTTTGGTATTAAAATTAACAAAATCACTGATGACCATAAAAGTATTCTCATACCTGACTCTTTTTATACGTGTCACTGCGAACGAAGCCATCTTTTTTTCTGAAACAAAACAAGTGTCTCACAATATTGATTATTTGTCAATAT
>CAZABZ010000170.1:0-2849 GCA_964483535.1 uncultured Planctomycetales bacterium
GAAGCTCATCGAGAGGGGATTGAAGTTTATGCCTGGACTAATCTGCTTAGTCTCAGCAACAATAAAAATGCCTTTCTTCTTAAAAAGTACGGCCCTGGCATCCTTACAAGAAATAAAAAATCAAAAAAGGTGATCGAAGATTACAAAATCGATGGTCAGTATTTCCTTGAGCCTGGTGATCTGCTGGTTCGGGAAGAATTATCAAAGGTGGTCGAAGAAATCGTCCGGGCCTACCCGCAGCTTGACGGACTCCTGTTTGATTATATTCGTTATCCTGATTCGGACACGAATTGCGGTCATACCACCACCAATGCCGAGCGATTCAAAAAAGCAACCGGCCTTACCGAGATCGATGATGCGGGTAAAGATTGGCGCGATTGGAAACGCGATCAGGTAACAGAGCTTCTTAAAGAACTTGTCAAAAAAGCGCGGACAATACGCCCAAAAATTCAAGTTGCGACAACAGGCTGCCTATCATATACCCGGGCGTTATATGAAGCATTCCAGAATTGGCCGATGTGGGTCAATAGCGGCCTTGTGGATTCTGTCACAGCCATGGATTATTCGCCAGACCCCGAAGAATATGAACGCCGGATCACGGAAATTAAAACAAAGGTCAAAGACTTTAGCAAGATCAATATTACCGTTGGAGCGTATAAGCCGGCAACATCGCTTAAATCTTTTCAACAGGAATTCAAAACCTGCGAGAATTCTAAAGCCGGCGCCTGCGTCCTGTTTTACTATGCAAGCATTCTTCAAAGGCCTCTTTTGAGTAAATTCATAACGGACGACAAGAGATGAAAGATCACTCTTCTTTAGAAATAAAATAAATATGAAAAAAGTATTTTTAGAAACCTACGGCTGTCAGATGAATGAGTACGATTCCCAACTCGTATGCTCGATTCTCAAAAAAGAGAATTATGAATTTGTCTCTGATGAACTGAAGGCCGACATTGTCCTGCTCAACACCTGTTCAGTCCGTGAGCATGCCGATCGCAAGGTCTATGGCCGTGTGCATGGCATTCGTCACACGCGCGGCAAAGATAACCCTGTGATGATCGGTATTTTAGGTTGTATGGCCACTCATTTACGCCAGGATTTGCTGGAAGACCGCAGTTTAAGAATTGATTTCATCGCCGGGCCTGACAGCTACAAGCGCCTGCCGCAATTGATCCATGAGGCATCCCAAAAGAACCACCAATCCTGTGACGTTACCTTGTCTGAATTTGAGACTTACTCGGATGTATATCCCAGCCGTACTGAAGGCGGTGTTAATGCCTGGATTGCGGTCATGCGCGGATGCAATAATTTCTGTTCCTTTTGTGTGGTGCCTTATACGCGCGGCCGCGAACGCAGCCGCTCACCAGGCAATGTGGTCGATGAGGCGCGCCGTCTAGCAGAGGAAGGCTTTAAACAAGTCACCTTGCTTGGCCAAAACGTTAATTCCTACCGCTATGATAATTATGATTTTGCCTATCTGATGGATGAGGTAAGCAAGGTCAAAGGCATCCAACGCATTCGTTTCACCTCACCGCATCCTAAAGATTTCCCTGACCGTCTCCTGGACTTGATGGCTGTTAATCCTAAAATATGCAAACACATCCATCTGCCTTTGCAGGCGGGCAATAACCGCGTGCTGGATATGATGAATAGGACTTACACCAAGGAAGAATTCTTGAGTTTAGTGGATAAGATCCGCACCAAAATCCCGAATGTCGCTTTGACGACGGATATCATTGTGGGCTTCCCAACGGAAACTGATGGGGAATTCGAAGACACGCTCCAGGTTGTCACAAAGGCACAATTTGATTCGGCCTTTACTTTTAAATATTCCGAGCGGCAGGGGACCATTGCTGCCAAAAAATACCCTGACGATGTGCCGGAAACCGTCAAAACCGAACGCATTATGCGCTTAAACAAAATCCAAAACGAAATCACCTATAAAAAAAACCAAGCGTATATCGGCCAAACGCATGAGGTTTTGATTGAACCTGTGCCTCAAGACAAATCTTCCAAGAATTCTGTTGGCCGTACGGACACCAACAAGCTGGTCATCCTGCTTGCCTCGCCGCAAGGCGGGCCTTCCAATGGTTATAAGATAGGGGACACAGTCAAAGTAAAGATCACCCATGCCACTCCTCATGCCCTTAAAGGCCAGCCCCTGTCTTGCGAGACCCTAAGCTTCTCTTGATAAATTCAGCGATTAGGTATATATTTATTCACTATGTTAAAAACGCAAATGACGGCCCCACAACTTTACGAAAAGCTCAAAAATATCAAGCTTGGGGTTTCCGTGTGCCAGTATTCCTTGCGCAAATGCGAAGAAATGCTCCCCATCATCAATGAAATCAATGAGCTTAAGGAAGAAAAAAACGCCGTTATCCTGACGCATTCCTATATCAGCCCTGAGATTATCTATA
Organism: uncultured Planctomycetales bacterium; assembly: GCA_964483535.1. Classification (GTDB taxonomy): domain Bacteria; phylum Omnitrophota; class Gorgyraeia; order Zapsychrales; family Fredricksoniimonadaceae; genus JABDGZ01. The sequence continues at coordinate 2,421 of CAZABZ010000170.1, forward strand.
GTGTTTCAGACTTTATCGGCGATTCCTATAAATTAAGCCATGACGCTTTAAAGACCACCGCCTCAACAATTGTCTTTGTGGCAGTGCGTTTTATGGGGGAGACCGCTAAAATCCTCAATCCTGAAAAAGAAGTGCTGGTCCCGGCCCTTCTGGATGGCTGTTCGCTGGCAGATTCGATCCAAGCTGATACCGTAAGGAATTTACGCCGTCAGTATCCGGACTATACATTTATTTGCTATATCAATACGACCGCCCAGGTCAAAGCTGAGTGTGACATAACAGTCACTTCCGGCAATGTCTACAAAATCGCCAAGAATATTCCTAATGACAAAATTTATTTTCTGCCGGATAAATTCATGGGACAGAACCTGAAAAATTATATGGAACGTCAGGGGATCAAAAAGGACATCAAATTTTATACCGGCACCT
>CAZABZ010000171.1:0-2831 GCA_964483535.1 uncultured Planctomycetales bacterium
GATGAAAGCAATATCAGCAAATTAAAAGGCCATATGGCGATCGCGCACACCCGGTATTCCACCACCGGCGCTTCGCATATTAAGAATATCCAGCCTATTTTAGTCAGCCATCACAAGAAACCCATCGCGATCGCGCACAACGGTAATTTAACTAATACCGATGAGCTTTACGCGAGGCTTGAGGATGAGGGGTCCATCTTTCAAACCTCCATGGATTCGGAAATATTCGTTCATTTATTGGCGAAGACCCCTAATGGGGACATCCCCAAATGGCTGACAAAAGTTTTTTCTCAGGTCAAGGGCGCGTATTCGGTCGTGCTTTTGTTGGAAGAATGTTTGATCGGGGCCCGCGATCCGCATGGTTTCCGTCCTTTGTGTTTGGGTAAATTAGGCGATGGGTATATCCTGGCCTCCGAGAGCTGTGCCTTTGATTTGATGAAGGCGGAATTTGTGCGTGAGATCAATCCCGGCGAGATTGTCATCATTAAAGGCAATAAGCTGGAATCCATTTATTTACCCGGCAGTAAAGAGGTTGCAAGGGCTTTTTGCGTTTTTGAAAATATTTATTTCGCCCGTCCTGACAGCCGTATTTTTGATGATAATATTTATCAAGTCAGAAAACGCTTGGGGGTACAGTTGGCCCGTGAGCACCCGATAAAAGCAGATTTTGTCATGGGGATCCCGGATTCCGGTCTTTACGCGGCTTTGGGCTATGCCCAGGAATTAGGACTGCCGTATGAAATTGGAATGATCCGCAACCATTATATCGGGCGCACTTTTATTCAGCCCACTCAATTTTTGCGTGAATTTCGAGTTCGTGTTAAACTTAATCCTATACATGACGTGATCAAAGGCAAAAAGGTGATTGTCATCGAGGACTCTATTGTGCGGGGGACAACGTCCCGCAGCCGTATTGAGGAGTTGCGTGACGCCGGGGCCAAAGAAATACATATGCGCATCTCATGCCCGCCCATCAAACATCCTTGTTTTTACGGGATTGATTTTCCATCGACGGGTGAGCTGATAGCGCATAACAAGACAATCCAGGAAATCGCGGATTTTATTAAAGTCGACTCCCTGGGTTTCTTAAGTTTGGAAGGGATGTTATCGGTCATGAAAGATAAGAATAGTTTCTGTTCAGCTTGTTTTACAGGCAAATACCCGACGGCAATTCCTAAAAACACGGACAAATTAAAGTTGGAAATATGAGCAAATATATTTTTATCACAGGCGGAGTGGTTTCCAGTTTGGGCAAGGGCCTTGCCGCGGCTTCGATCGGCAAATTACTTGAGGCCCGCGGCCTTAAAACGGCCATCATCAAATGCGATCCGTATTTAAACGTGGACCCCGGCACCATGAATCCTTATCAGCACGGGGAAGTGTATGTCACTGATGACGGGGCGGAAACGGACCTGGATTTAGGCCATTATGAGCGTTTCACTAATGCCCGGCTTTCTAAAGACAGCAACATCACCGCCGGCAAGGTCTATTTTTCCGTGATCACTAAGGAACGCCATGGGGATTATCTAGGCAAGACCGTGCAGATCATTCCGCATATTACTGACGAGATCAAAGAGCGCATTAAGAAGGTCTCTAAAATCGCTGACGTGGATGTGACCATTGTTGAGATCGGCGGCACGGTAGGCGACATTGAAAGCCTGCCTTTTTTGGAAGCCATTAGACAGTTGCGTTGGGAATTAGGAGAGCATTACGCGTTGAATATACATATGACCCTTTTGCCTTATATTAAAGCCGCCGGCGAGCAGAAAACCAAGCCCACCCAGCATAGCGTCGGGCGATTGCGGGAAATAGGGATCATCCCTCAGATTTTGATGTGCCGCACAGAGCGGCCCATCTCACAGGAACAACGTGAAAAAATAGCCCTTTTTTGTAATGTGGATGTGGAAGCGGTCATTGAAGCGGCGGATGTTAAACACATTTACGAAGTGCCACTGGCCTTTAAAAAAGAAGGGGTGGATGATCTGATTCTAAAGAAATTAAATATTAAGCTGCCGGATCGCGGCATTAAGAGTTGGGAAGAGGGGGTTGTAAAGCGTCTGCGTTCTCCGGCGAAAGAAGTTAAAATCGCGGTGGTGGGGAAATACATTGCTTTGCAGGATGCTTATAAATCCATTTATGAGGCCTTGGTGCATGGTGGGATTGCCAATAACGCGCGGGTCAATATTGTGAAGATAGATTCTGAAGAAGTAGAGGAGCATGGCCTTAAGAAATATTTAAAAGACGCGCAAGGGGTCTTGATCCCCGGCGGTTTTGGCAGTCGCGGTATTGAAGGGAAAATCGCGGCGGTCAAATACGTCAGGGAGAATAATATCCCATTTTTCGGCATTTGTTTAGGCATGCAGATAGCCACGATAGAGTTCGCCCGCAACGTGGCAGGTCTTAAAGGGGCCAACTCGACGGAATTTGATAAAGAAACCCCTTATCCGGTGATCAGTTTGCTCGAGGAACAAAAAGAGGTCAAGGACTTAGGGGCTTCCATGCGCTTGGGCGCGTATAGCGGCGCATTGGAAAAGGGGACTAAAAGTTTTGAGGCCTATAAGAGTGAGAAAATTTCCGAGCGGCATCGCCATCGTTATGAATTTAATAATGAGTATCGTCAGCAATTGACGCAAAAAGGGCTCGTGATCGCGGGGCTCAATCCCGATCGGGATTTGGTGGAAATTGTCGAGATCAAAGACCATCCGTGGTTTGTCGGCTGTCAGTTCCATCCGGAATTCAAGTCCAAACCCGACAGCGCCCATCCTTTGTTTAAGGGCTTTATCGCGGCGGCGTTAAATTACGCAAAATAAATATCTGCGCGGGTGGCGGAA
>CAZABZ010000172.1:0-2825 GCA_964483535.1 uncultured Planctomycetales bacterium
GCTATTTTAGGCGCGGCGGGCTTGGGCGATATCGGGGAGCATTTCCCGAATACCGATAAGAAATACGAGGGGGTTGCGAGTTCACTGTTTTTAAAAGAAGTTAATAAAAAGATCGGTGAGGCAGGATGGATAGTTGACAATGTCGACATATTGATTTTGGCCCAGGAACCGAAATTGCAGGAATTTAAGCCGAAAATGAAGTATCATATTGCGCGTCAGTTGAACATTGACCCGGCCCAGGTCAATGTCAAAGCCGGCACTAATGAAGGTTTGGGCTTTATTGGCGCTAAAGAGGGTATCGCGGCTTACGCGGTGGTGCTTTTAAAGAAACGGGGGAGTCTATGATAGGCTTAATAATCATTTTAGTTATTTTGATCATTGTCATTAAGTTCATGGCGATTTATATCATTTTTACCGACGAGATTAAAACTGTCAAAGACCGTGACCCTGCGGCAAAAAGCACCCTGGAAGTGCTTTTGCTTTATCCGGGTTTGCATGCCCTGGTCTTTTATCGCATCAGCCATCAGTTGTGGCAATGGAAAGTCCCGATTGTCCCGCGTTGGCTTTCACAGAGCGCGCGCTTTTTCACGGGCATAGAAATCCACCCTGGGGCGCGGATCGGCAAGAGTTTTTTTATTGACCACGGGATGGGGGTGGTCATCGGTGAGACGGCCATTGTCGGCGATGGTGTTCTTTTATATCAGGGAGTGACCTTAGGGGGCACGGGCAAAGAAACAGGCAAGCGTCATCCGACCTTGGGCAATAATGTGGTAGTGGGGGCCGGGGCCAAAATCCTGGGCAATATCACGATCGGAGAGAATTCTTATATCGGGGCCAATGCGGTGGTGATCAAAAATGTGCCGCCTAATTCCACCGTCGTTGGGATCCCCGGGCGGATCACTAAACAGGAAGGCCGTAAGATCGATATGGCGTTAGACCATATGCATGTCAGCGATCCGGTCATGGAAAATATATCAAAATTGCTTGGACGCATCAGGACGCTGGAAGCGAAAACGGGTTGTGAAGCGCCTAAGAACGAGGATGAGTAGACAAATACCTCATGCCAATACAAATTTATAATTCTTTAAGCGGGAAAAAGGAAGATTTTGTCCCCATTTCGGGCAACGACGTCAGGATGTATACCTGCGGCATTACCGTCTATGACCTGTCCCATATCGGGCATGCGCGTAGTTTGTATGCATTTGACGTGATCCGCCGTTATTTGAAATTTCGCGGGTTTAACGTCATCTTTGTCCGCAATATTACGGATATCGACGATAAGATTATCGACCGGGCCATGGAGACCCAACGCAAGGCCCGAGATGTCAGCGAAGAGCAGATCCGTTTTTATGAGGAAGACTTAAAAGCGCTTGGAATTTCCCCGGGAGATGTGGAGCCCAAGGCCACTGATAATATTGCGGACATGATCACCCATATTCAAGGGCTCATTGACAAAGGCTTTGCGTACCCCATAGCAGGGGGGGATGTGTATTTTAATGTGCGCGCGTTCAAGGATTATGGCAAGCTCTCCGGCCAGAGTGTTGATATGATGCATGAGGCCGTGCGCATCGAGAAAGATTCTCAAAAGAAAGATCCCCTGGATTTTGTTTTATGGAAATCTTCCAAACCAGGTGAGCCCAGCTGGGAGAGTCCTTGGGGGCCTGGCCGTCCCGGCTGGCATATTGAGTGCTCCTGCATGAGCATGAAGCATCTTGCCACAAAGACACTGGACATCCATGCGGGCGGGAGGGACTTGATTTTTCCGCACCATGAAAATGAGATCGCCCAGTCCGAGGCTTTGACCGGCGTGCCTTTCGCGAAATACTGGATCCATCATGGATTGGTGACCATTCACGGGCAGAAAATGTCCAAATCAACGGGTAATTTTATTACTATCCGCCAGGCCCTGGCTAAATACACCGTTGATGAAATCAAAATGGTCTTTTTGTTTTCGCATTATACCAGCAACGTCGATTTTTCCGAGGACAAGATCCTTGAAGCCCGCAAAGCGCTGGGTAAATTCGATGTGCTTTTTTACAGGGCTTATGCCTTGCTGAAGGATAAAAATATTGAACCTGTCCAAGCGGGTTTTATCGGTAAATACAAGCATGAATTTATCCAAGCCATGGATGATGATTTCAATACACCTAAAGCTTTGGCGGTATTGTTTAACCTGATCAATGATACTAATATGTACATCGATCAAAATAGCGATGATCCCAATTATTTGGGAGTTATTTACCACGCGGTGGATGTGTTGGAGAATTTGGCCCGCAACATATTCGGTTTGTTTTTGCGGGAGAAGACACAAGAATTATCGGCAGAACTCAAAGCCCTGCTTGATGAGCGTGTGAAGGCGCGCGAAGGTAAAAATTTCAAGCGTTCTGATGAACTACGGGTTTTATTAAAAGAAAAAGGCGTGACTGTTGAGGACGGCAAAAACGGTCAGACCTGGAGATGGATTTAATGAGCGGAAAATTTATTACATTTGAAGGTTCGGAAGGCTCCGGCAAAAGCACGCAGGCGGCTTTGGTCTTGGAGTATTTAAAATCCCGGAGAATGCCGGTCATGCTTTTGCGCGAGCCGGGCGGGGTCAAGATTTCAGAAAATATCCGAAAACTTCTGCTCGACGTGAAGAATACCGGCATGGGTGATGAGTGCGAAACCTTGCTTTATATGGCCGCGCGCGCTCAAATGGTCAAGGAAGTTGTAGGGCCGCAATTAAAATCCTCAAAGATCATTTTGTGCGATCGTTTTTTGGATTCCACACTTGCCTATCAGGGGTATGGTAACGGGATTGACATTAAAACCATCGAGCAATTAGG
>CAZABZ010000173.1:0-2824 GCA_964483535.1 uncultured Planctomycetales bacterium
TTCTTCCCCGGATTCAAGCACTACAGGATCACCATTCCCTTTATCCATGTCCGTTCTCCTTCCGTGCACTTAATACGTACCGGTATAGACACCTGGAACTTCAGCGATATGTACGCTCCCCCGCCGGCAACAAACCCCTTAACCCCCGCAAAAACCCAAGGACCTCCTGATTTTGAGATCTTCTGGAGGGGTATTACCATCAGTGACGGAAAATGTCTGGTGGAGGACGTGTCCACCCCACGCCAATGGAGCGAATTCTTCGATAACATCAATTTGAAACTTTCCCTCTCTTATAAAGGGATCAGTTATGATTTCACCGCGGACATCCCGAGGAAAAAAGGATTTGTGGGGGCAACTGTTTATTATCAGCCCGTCACCCGAAACACCCAAGCCCAAATTCATCTTAAGAATATCGATACTGTCTCCTATTTATCCTTAATCAATATCCCCGATATGCATTTAGACGGCGGGATCATTCAAGAGATCAATTTAAATATCGACTATGCTCAAGACAAAACATCTGCCCAAGGTGATGTGCTCATGAAGGATCTGGACATCACTAGCCATGAACAAACCTTCAAAGGCGATATTGAAATCCGCGATTTAGACGCGCAATACCAGAATGGTGATATAACGGCCCGAGGCCAGATGGCCTTAAGCAATATACAAACCAAGGTCCCCGGACTTTCCGCCAGTGGAAATGTGCAGACAAAGGTCAATACTTTTGAGTTGACCAAGGAAGGGGCAACCTTCATCGGGTCCCTTCACGCTCAAAATATTTTTGTGAGTTTAAAAGACCGTCAGGTGCAAGTCGACGGGGCGACCTTGGACAGTATTAAGATAAGAAAAGATAAAAACGGTATTCAAGCCGTTGGAAGCATCAAAACCCAAGGTCTTTTTGCCCAATGGCCTGATCAAAAACTTCAAGGCGACATTACCCTCAAAGCCGTGACCATGCGCATGAAAGATGAGAATGATATCGCGCTGGAAGGAGAACTTCAGGCTGATCATATGACGATAGTTCTTGGAAAAAATATTTCGGCTTCCGCGGCTTCGATAAAAACGGACAAATTATTCTTCAATTTAGATAACGACATTATAAAAGTATCCACGACCCTAAACTCCTCAGGGGGGAAGCTTGTTTTAGATAACCACAAAACCATTGAAGCCGACCCTCATCTGGAGTTGACTCTGCAAATGCCCTTAAACACCCCCCAACAGCTGACCTATAAAGGCTCCATCACCCTTTCAGATGGCCACCTCAGGGGATTTGCTCCTGTCGGGTCTATTGATAATGTTGAATTAGACGCTGATTTCCAGGATGATGAGGCTACCATCAACGCGCTGAGCGCCAATGTTCTTGACACCAACCTTCGCGTCAACGGCACGGTGAAAGACTTTAAGAACCCTTTTCTAAATATCGTCGCTGAAGCTGATGAATTAAATTTAGCTAAAATTAAAGACCTTGCTCCTCAAATGGTTGATCAATTGGCCTTAAGCTTTGATGGCGCCGGTTCCGTCAAAGTCAAATTTGAAGGATTGATTTCTGACCCGTTGGCCGCAAAAATCCTGGCGGTGGCTACTGTCAAAAATGCAAGTGTCCTCAGCCGTAAATTTCACCAACGGATTAAGAATATCACCGGCATCGTTGAAGCCACCACTGATTCCCTTAAATGGCGCGACTTTACCGCCACCTATCTTGGTAAAAAATATGCCTTGGCCGGTAGTATGGAAAATTTTAAAAATCCTAAAATCCTCACCGCCTTGGAGGGTCCCGACCTACAGCTCAACGCGGATATTGTTAAAAACAATGATCTCATCACGATCAATGCTTTAACTGGAAAATATTTAAACGCGGACTTTAACAGTAAAGGGACCATCACTCTCCTCGCGGGTCAAGCGCCTGTGTTTGATATCAACAACAACGTGTCTTTGCTCTTAGAAGACCTCGTAAAGGCGCTGCCTGCCCCGCAAAAGAAAAGTATTCAGCCTTTGAATCCTACCGGAATAATCAGCATGACATCTGATCTTAAAGGTACGGGCTTGGATTGGAAAAACTATACCCTCAATGCCGCGATAACGAGCCCTGTTATACGCCTCATGGGCTATAAACTTACTGACATGAAAATCGGCATCAATCAGGGTGAGGGTAAAGTCAAGAATTTGACCTTTGACGGGAAATTGTATGACGGAACAGTACACGCGGTAGGCTCTTTGGATTTGACGGCAAAGGGCATTCCCTATGATCTGGCTTTAAATATCGATAGTACCGATTTGCACAAATTGAAAATTGATTCTCCCCTTAAAATGGAAGAGATCGATGGAAAGTTTTTCCTGACCACCTTGGCCCATGGCACCATGGCTGATTTTAAAAATAATTTACATGCCACCGGTTCCCTGGCTATCAGGGATGGGTTCTTAGCGGAATTTAATTTATTTAAAGGACTGCTGAGTGTTCTCAATGATGCCCTGCGCTTAGGTCAGGTGGAGATCACCGATGTGGAAAGTAACTTCACGGTCAAGGACCAAAAAATCAATACTGACAATTTAAGGCTCAAAGGCCCCACCATCGTGCTCTTAGGCAAAGGATGGGTCAATTTTGATGAGATCTGCGATTTGAATATAACGGTGGATTTAAGCTCAGGGGTTGTTCCGGGCATTGCTTACGATGTGCTTAAAACCCTGAACATTCACATTTATGATAAAATCGCCAATCCAAAATTCAAAAAGAAAATATCCATGCCCCAGGTCATCAACACCCTTTTTAAAAATTTGTTTCAGTAGACCGCGCAATGACGCTGTATTATAAACGGTCTAAAAGTAA
>CAZABZ010000174.1:0-2812 GCA_964483535.1 uncultured Planctomycetales bacterium
TCCCTGATCAGAAATCTTTTCATAAGTTATTCCAGAAAATAGTGTTATCGTCGCTGCGATTTCCTTAAATATTTCTTGAGCCTGTTGATAGGCTAAAGGCGCACCTAATTTTGCGCTGAGTAACGAAATAATTTCCCAATCGCCCTTGGCCTCGCCTAAAGGCAAAAATGCCGGCCAAATCCGCTGGACCCGTCTTTGGCAATTGGTAAAGGTGCCTTCTTTTTCCGCGTAGACGCTGCTGGGCAGATTCAAATGAGCATAACTGCAGGTCTCATTGACATTACTGCCCTGAAAAACAAAAAGTTTCACCTTCTTTGCGATTTGCTCAACGACATCCTTGCCAAAAAGCTTGACTAAATCATGGCCAAAAACATACAACAAATCAATCTCGCCTTGTTTGGCTTTTTGCACAATCTGTTGCGCGTCTGTATCCACCTGTAAAATGTTTAAAGCCCCCGCTGTATTGGGATTCTTGTCCGCTTTAATAAGAAAATGGTCGCTATCACCAAGGGTTTCCGGCACTCTAAAATCCACCTGCGCGCCTTTAAGGGTCCCCTGAAAAAATTTGCGGATGACAAAGAGATCTTCATTGATCAAAGATGCCGAAGGCAAGACCCCGATCCTGTTTGTGCGCTTTGAGTCCACAAGCGGCTTAATGATTTGAGCAATGGCGTCAATGGCCTTGTCCCATGAAATCAAATCACCTTTGAGTTGCGGATGCTGAATTCTATTTTCATCAATAAAGTGGTAATTATACCGGCCCTTATCGCAGATCCAATAGTTGTTGACCTTAGGATTATGCCGCGGTTTAAGGCGCATGACCCGCGCTTTCTTTTGTTGATGCGGGCGCCATTTATCCCATTCGATGGTCATATTGCACCCCATGCTGCAGCCGGGACAAACTGATTTTGTTTGGGCTAAATACCAGACCCGGCATTTAAAACGAAAATCCGTATCAGTCAAAGCGCCGACCGGACAAATGTCGACGACATTCCCTGAATAATTATTATCTAATTTTTTACCCGGATAAACGTCTAATTGCGCATGATCCGCGCGGTTAAACACTCCGAATTCGTGGGTCTGTGTAACATAGTCCGCGAAACGCACGCAACGGGTGCAAAGGATACAGCGTTCCTGGTCGAGCATGACCGTTGGGCCGATCGGGAAAGCCTTCTTTTCCTTGTTAACTTTCACGTCGTTCAGACGGCTGTCATACTGGCCATACTCCATATAATAATCTTGAAGCTTGCATTCCCCCGCCTGGTCGCAGACCGGGCAATCCACCGGATGATTGACCAACAAAAATTCCAATACGGCTTTACGCTCCTCCAGCACTTTAGGAGAATTTGTCTTTACCGCCATTCCGTCAGCCACCGGCGTATGGCAAGAGATTTGCAGTTTAGGCTGTCCCTCGACTTCCACCACGCAAATGCGGCAATTGCCGGAAACAGGCAGCGCGGGATGATAGCAGTAACGGGGAATGGGTATCCCCAATTTGTCCGCCGCTTGAATGATCGTTGTCCCTACAGGGACTTCTATTTGTTTTCCATCAATGGTTAAATTTATCATACTTTAATTTTGGCTTCAAATTCACTGCGAAATTTAGCCACATAAGATCCCACTGACATTGCGACTGCGTCACCAAAAGCGCAAATCGTATTGCCCTCGATATTATCCACAATCCCCGGGAGATTCTTCAAATCATGGGGCCTCGCCTGGCCTTGATAAATCCTTTTAATAATGCGATAGACCCACCCGCTGCCTTCACGGCAAGGTGAACACTGGCCGCAGGATTCATGCGCGAAAAACCGCGCCGCAACCATCGCCGCCCAAACCATGTCGGTGGTGTCATCCATGACGATGATGCCGCCTGATCCTGCCATTGAACCAATTGCTTTAAGTGAATCAAAATCCATTTTCACGTCAATTTGATCGGGCGTGAGGACCGGCGCTGAAATGCCTCCGGGAATCACTGCTTTAAGCCTGCGGCCATTAGGGATCCCGCCGGCATGGTCATAAATAATCTCCCGCAACGTTGTCCCGTTAGGAAGCTCATAAATTCCGGGCTTATTGACATGCCCGCTGACACAAAAAATCCGGTTGCCGCCATTTTTCTCGCTTCCTAATTTTGCGTACCACTGGGCCCCCTTACTGATAATGGACGGCACACAGGCAATCGTTTCCACATTATTGATAATAGTAGGGCAACCAAATAGTCCTACTGCCGCCGGAAACGGAGGCTTAAGGCGCGGGAAACCTTTTTTCCCCTCGATGGATTCCAAAAGCGCTGTTTCCTCTCCGCAGATATAGGCGCCGGCGCCAGGATGAACGAGAACATCAATATCAAAAGAGGTCCCCATAATCCCTTTGCCTAAAAATCCGGCTTGGATCGCCTCATCAATGGCCGCTTCTAAAATATTTATCGCTTTAATATATTCTCCGCGGACATAAACATAGGCCTTATGACTGCCGATAGCATAGCAAGCAATGATAATCCCCTCGAGAAGGGCGTGAGGGTCTTGTTCCAAAATATATCTGTCTTTAAATGTCCCTGGCTCTCCCTCGTCACCATTGATGACTAAATATTTTGGCTTAGGATCGGCCTGCGGGATAAAGCCCCATTTGGCGCCCACCAAAAACCCCGCCCCTCCAAGCCCCCTAAGATTGGACCTCTTGACCTCGTCAATGACTTGTGGCCCTGTCATTTGAGTCAAAGCTTTGCGGGCGGCTTCATAACCGCTATCTTTTAAATAGTTTTCAAGGCGGTGAGAATCTTGTTGGCCAAAATGCCGGGTAACAATTTTTTCCATAT
>CAZABZ010000175.1:0-2807 GCA_964483535.1 uncultured Planctomycetales bacterium
GTTCTTGTTGAGATCCTTCGCTTCGCTCAGGATGACGAAGGTCTTTATCCCCTTGGTCAAGAATGAAATCAAATCGGAAAGGATTGTCGGGATGGACTTTGATGCCTTTTAATATCGGAGGATTGTATTCAGGACTTAAACTAACCCGCACACCGGGCGAAGGCAAACGGAATTCTTGCGCTTGGGCTGAAGGCATAGGCCCAAACATATTTACTAAAAAAGCCAATAAAACCCCTGTAATGAGGACTTTTCTTGAATTTAAATTCATTAGTATAAGTATATACGGTATCTATACACTTTGCCATCCAAGGGCCTTTTTGCAATAATTTCCCTCCCTAACCATTAGGTGGCTGATACCGATATGTTTTTTCTGCGTATAAAAACCTGACCATTCTCTTTCTATTCATCTTTTCGCCTGACCTCTGTTTTGGGAACCAACGATACCAACGTGAACTAAGGTTTTAGCAGAAAAAATTTATCGGTGTCGGCCCGGTAAAGAGGAGGGAAATAGGGAGGTGGATGGCTTACGCCAGGGAATTTTCGACTAATTCGCAGATGCTATGAAAAATAACCAGATGGGATTCCTGAATGCGGGCGGTTTTAGTAGACGCGGCGATGATGGCGATATCACACAGGCCGGCTAATTGACCGCCTTTGCCGCCGGTAACAGCAACACTTGTGATACCAAGCACCTTCGCCTGTTTGACAGCTTCCAGCACATTCTTGGAATTGCCGCTGGTGGAAATGGCAATCAAAACATCACCCTTTTTCCCCAAGGCCTGCAACTGGCGGGAAAAAACAATATCAAAACTATAATCATTGCCCAAGGACGTCAGGGCTGAACTGTCAGTGGTCAAGGCAATGGCCGGCCAAGCCTTGCGTTCTTTTTGGAAACGCCCGACAAACTCCGCGGCGATATGCTGACTATCCGCGGCTGAGCCGCCATTGCCGCAAAAAAACAACTTGTGCCCACTCTTAAAAGCGCTGATGATCGCCTGGGAGGCACTGATGATGCCGGGCAGGTTCTTTTTTAAAGTTTCCTGTTTAACTTCTATTGATTCCGCGAAAATCTGTTCGACTATTTTTTTCATGTTAATGTTTAGTAGAAAATATCTCGGCAATTTCAACCAAATCCATATTCACAAGTTTGCGCTGCGACACAGCTTCTTCCATATCGACAAAACGGATCTTGTTTTCCCTAAGGCTCGCCATTTTACCAAACTTATGCTCTTTGACGAGCTCCACGGCCTTAACTCCCAAACGTGTTCCAAGGACACGGTCAAAGGCCGTCGGAGACCCTCCGCGTAAAATATAGCCAAGAACGCTGATCCTTGTTTCATAATTGGTATTGTCCCCAATGGCCTTGGCTAAAAATGTACCCACACTGCCAAAACGACGCCTCTCCATAACAGACGCAGGGTCATTGGAGTGCACCGAGTATCCCTCAATTTTAGTGCCTTCAGAAATAACAATGATACTAAAAGGCTTGCCGCGCTTATGCCTCTCATGTAAAAGCTCATAAACTTCTTGGAGATCTACCGGAATTTCAGGGATCAAAATAATATCAGCCCCGCCGGCAATCCCGGCTTGCACGGCCAGCCATCCGGTGTATAAACCAATGACTTCAACCACCATAATGCGATGGTGCGACTCGGCGGTTGTGTGCAAACGGTCAATGCATTCGGTGGCTATGTTCACCGCCGTATCGAAACCAAAAGCGTAATCTGTCCCTGACAACGCGTTATCAATGGACTTAGGCACAGCAACAGCCTGAATAATGCCTCTTTTATGCAGATTCAAAGCTATTTTAATGGTCTCTTCACCGCCGACAACAATCAGCGCATCCATGCCGCTTCTGGCATAATTATCCTTAATTTTCCTGACCTGCTCTTCGTCATTCAAAGGGTTAACGCGGCTGGTACCCAAAATAGTGCCGCCTTTATCCAGAATTCCGGCGGTGGACTTAATATCAAGAACGCGCATATCATTCTCAATCAGGCCCATCCAGCCATTCTTGATACCGGTGACCACATAGCCTTCCTGGATGCCTTTACGCACAACCGCGCGAATGACCGAGTTAAGCCCCGGACAATCCGCCCCACCTGTCATAATGCCGATTTTCTTCATCTAAATTACTTTTCCAAAATGGTTCTAGAGATGTGTCGTTTCCTTAAATAACATAATTAGAATAACGACGTTCATAAATAATTACGACCTATACCCATGAAATGGAGCTTGGGCCGCCGGGACCTGAAATTCATCCTTTTTTTTGGATTTAATGTCTTCCAGCGAAATCTTAGTCACATGCACTCGTATGTTAATCTTGCCTTCCATACCGACAGCTTCTTCTATTTTCCGACGCACTAAATCCTGAAAACGGGCGGTCAGATCAGGAATATTGACTTCATAGCGCAATACCAGTTTAATATCCACTTCCAGACCTTTTTTGGTGACGATCATGTACGGACGGATCTCTTTAACCTCGGGCATGTGCACAATCAAACGTTTAATCAAATCTTCAAGAGCTGTCAGCGACACCGTGACCCTGCCGGTGGGGTTCTCAAAAGCAATGGTACGCTCCATCTGGTGGCTCCCGTAAATAAGTCTGGCCAAAAGAAAACTCATAAACATGATGCCACCCGCACAAATCCCGGCCACGGCACCGCTTTGATTATCAAAATAAACCATCATCAAGAGCCTCTGAATGGTCTGCAGATCAAAAACATGCGACACAAACAGCATGACAAAAATACCTGTCGTCCAGATAATGAAAATATAAAATAGGAGGGCTATACGGGTCAGCAACC
>CAZABZ010000176.1:0-2804 GCA_964483535.1 uncultured Planctomycetales bacterium
TTAAAATTATTTGTTGTCGCCCAATAAGTACCGTCGAGCTTCCAACCAAAGCCTTGGATATATTGCCTCTATACTCCAGCATGACGACCTGGGTGACGCCGTCCCACTGCCAAGTGACATGATAACGGTCGCAAACATCCTGCAAAGATATTCCCTCCTGCGAGGTGGGAAGAACAACGGGCCTGCCCCCGCAGCCATGCAGGGCCAAGATCATTAAAAAATAAATCAATATCCTGAATATCATGATGAATTAATCCTTATCATTACTCGTCATTCTCAGGCGCGTTAACGGCGTTTGTCCGTACCGTCAGAAAAATGACTGTTTCCGTCTTTTGCATCAGATGGCCTTTTCTGCGAAAAACCAGGCCGACAATCGGGATGTCCCCCAACAAAGGAAACTTGCGCTTGCGGGTGATTTCTTCTTCCTTCATAAACCCACCGATGACGATCGTCGTATTATTAGCGATCAACATCTTGGTCTCTGCGTGTAACAATACCGATGCCGGGACCCTCTCGCCGTTCCAAAGTTCCGTCGCGGTAACGGCAATATGAGGACCAACGCGCAAAGAAAGGTCTCCTGATTTTAGGCGCGAGAGGTAAAGATCCACATGGATATTCTGCTTTTCAAAATTAATGCCGGCAGGCGTGCCCGAGGTGACTTTAATAGAGGCTTGGGGAAACTGGCCCACCTGCCCTGCCATGTCCAAAGCGTCGAGCAAAACCGTATAATCATCCTCAGAAACCGTACCAAAACTCAAACGGTATTTTTTATCATTCCAGAGAGGATCATTTTCTTTTTTCAAAAGGACCGTATGAAAATCGGAAACAATGGCCCCCCAATCGACACCCCCGCGATGCTCATCGTTAAGGATAATCTGCACGACATTTGCTTCCAGCGTAATCTCATCCGGCCTTTTTTCTTGCGAACTACTGTGAGTGTCGGGCATGACGACCGAATTGCTTTGAGCCTCCGGTGTGAGATCCGCCTTGGCCGTTGGCCCCCAGGCAAAAAACAGAAGGAATATAAAGGTAAGTCTTATATACATATAATCATTTATAGTAAGAATTTATGAATTTAGCAATAAAAAAACCTTCCATCCTCTCATCAGGCAAAATACGCACCGCATCCCTAATACGGACATCATACGCCCGCTTATGCCACTGAGTCAAACAAGGATAGGTCCCTACTCCATCTATTTGTATTGGTGCAAGCTCAAAGCGGCCATCGGTCTTACGCAAAAACCAATCCACCACCTCTTCATTTTCTTCCGGAGCAAAGGTGCAGGTGGAATAAACCAAAATCCCGCCGGGGCCCAAAAGACGGCTGGCATTGAGTAAAAGCCCTTTTTGCTTATGGGACATTTCTTTAATTTTACGCACACTCCAATAAGCAAAACTCTTGGGTTTATTAATGATGAAGCTTCCCTCACAACTGCATGGGGCATCAACTAAAATGCGATCAAAAAGGCCTTCGTGTTCCTTCAACCGCCGGCCATCTGTTGAAGAAACCCGGGCTTGGGCGCCGGTCAACTGCAGCACTGCTTTTAGCCTGTAAAGCCTCTGACGTATAGGCTCATTGGCCTTCAAGGTCCCTTGATTGTTCATGTGCATGGCTATCTGAGAAGTTTTACTGCCCGGGGCCGCGCACAGGTCCAACACGCGCTGATTGGGGCGTGGATCCAAGACAATCACCGGCAAGAGGCTCTCCAAGCCTTGGGCATATAAAAGGCCGTCATTGACAAGATCTGACCTTAAAAGTTCCTGCGCCGCGGATTTCTCAACAATAATGGCATACGGGCAAAAATTTACTTTTTGAAAATCAACTTTTCGGTTTGACAACAAGGCATGCGCTTCTTCAACGCTGACTTTAAGCGTGTTAATACGAAACGACTGATATAGCCTAGACTCAAAAATAGACGCCGGCCTTTGAGGTAGAATCTCTTTTAGTCTAAGTTCGAAATCTGGGGGTAAGCGGTCTTGGGTCATAAATTTGGTCAACGCCCATTTTAATCAATGAAATAACAGTGTCCAGGATTCTTTTGCAAGCGCATATGGTATGCCGGATGAAATCGGCCTTTAGAATTGATTTCCTTAAACTATCGTGTTATATCTTAATTGAAGGAGAATGATATATGTCCGATAAAAAAGGATTTACTTTAATAGAACTTATTGTCGTCATGGTAATCTTAGGGATTCTAATCGCCGTTGCTATCCCTAATTACACCGCTATGGTAATGCAGGGCGCTGCCAAGGCTGCCCAAAATAATTTGATAGCTATTTATAACGCACAAAAGAATTATTATTACAATTACGGTAGTTATTGCACCTCAGCTGCCTCGATATGCAATTCTCTGGCTTCAATCAATGCCACACTGCCTTTGAATATTACTGACAACAACTTTAACTATACTTGCAGTAATACCTCTGGATTCACCTGCACAGCGACGAACATTTCAAACAGCAACTTATATCTGACCTTAACGAACGCTTCAATTGTCTTGCAAGGAGCATCAGGCTGCACAACTAGTTCAGGGGCTAGTTGCAACCCGATCTGTTCCTCTACTAGTCATCCTACTTATTGCCCCAATTAATCTGCTTCAATAAGAAAACCTGCAAGTGGGATCAGAGGACTTCTTTAAAACGCTTGGTGAGAAGAGGGACAATTTCGAAGAGATCGCCAACAATTCCGTAATTAGCGATATTAAAAATCGGGGCTGACGGGTCCCTGTTAATGGCAATAATAACGTCTGAGGATTGCATCCCGACAAGATGCTGGATCTGGCCTGAGATGCCGCAGGCTATGT
>CAZABZ010000177.1:0-2758 GCA_964483535.1 uncultured Planctomycetales bacterium
CGCCAGATAATCCTCTTCCAGCATGACCTTTAAATGACCATTCACGATAAATGCTGTTTGACCGTGTTCATAGACACCGGCTTTTTGCGGTACTATCCATACCTTATTAAAGGTGTTCACCGGGATTTGTGTCGTACCATATATTTCTTTGGCTTTGGTGTAAACCTTCTCCCAAAATGTCTTACCTAAGGCCTTCTGCGGATATATCAAAGAAGCGGTCAATTGCTTAAGCATGTAGTCCTGGGCTAATAAATCACGGCCCATGGCTGTCTGCCCCAAAGATACAGGCACCATCCTGTCTTTTTCATAAGGGCTTAAGTTGACCCAAATATCTTTGTCCGGTATGGTCAAGGCCGCGAAGAAATATTTGATCATGCGCTCAGATTCGTCTTTTAGGGCCTGCTTGGATAATTTAGACTGCCCCGGATCCACAATGAAATCGAATAAAAACGGGTTGTCTTGATGGACGGTCAATCCCCTGATCAAGGCAGGTTCAAAATTTGGGCTGACTGAAACCATCGTCCCGGGTGCCGGTAAATTTAAAACAGAATCGGCATGGGCCGCGGGATATGGGCCTAAAGTAGTCAAAAAGAAACAAATAATAACAGTTAAACTTAAAGTTTTCTTAAACATTCCAACCATCTCCTGAGATTTTAAGGCTCTAATTGGGAAAGCGCTACCTCGATAAAGGGTAACATATATTTGGGGGTTGTCAAATTAGGAAGGCTTAAGAATGATTATACAACACGTTGAAATGTATGTAGTTATGATAAGTCTAAAAAATATCTAATTTTTTCTTAGAATTAATCCCTCTGATGTTGGAAATAAGGATGTGGGAGATTATTTATTTAAATCTTTTAACATGTGTTCGTGGTTAAGACCGATTTTGACCATAGCTTCTTTGGGGTTTAAGGCGTAATAGCGGCAAAAGGTGGAAACTTCTTTGATCGTATGGATATCCCGATTATCCAAAGTTTTAAGTACAGCCGCACGGATCCATGTTTCATTAATAATATCGCGCGGCGTGAAGCCCGTCTCATGGGCCAGCCGGTCACGATAAACAGTGCTGGGCGATACAGACATAACGTGATTTTGATCATAATTATATTTAAAAATATGGGACAAGAGCACAACACGACCGGCTTCCATTCCGCTGGTTTCAGAAATTTCATCTACCACACGATACAGCTTACCTTTGACATGGTAACGTTTAAGGATAATAAAAACATCGATTAAATTGATCAGCACCTCGGGAACGTTCATCGGTTCATTGTGCAGACGAGTAATGGTCTCGCGGGCACTAAGGGCGTGAATGGTGCCCATGCAGTATTTACCGATATTGACCGCGGTGATCATGTCCCTGGCCTCAGCTCCACGGACTTCTCCCACAATAATACGTTCCGGACGCATGCGAAGACTGTTTTTGACTAAATCCGAAAGGCTTAATTCATCATCAGTTTCGAGGCGCGAACAGCTGTCTTCCATAAAAGTATTTAATTCCAAAGTGTCTTCAATCACCACTAAACGATCTTTTTCGGGAATAAAACTCAGCAAGGCATTGAGCAAGGTGGTTTTGCCTGTGCCCGGGCCGCCGGAGATGATGATATTGGCGGGCCTGATCGAAAGTCCTTCCATATAAAGCCATAATTGCCCGGCGGCTTCATAACTCATGGTCCCGCGGCGGATCAGATCAATAATGCTTAAAGGGTCCATTTTAGCCTTGGAGATGGTCAACTGTACCCCTAAAGGAGAATCAATAATATTGACCCTTCCGGCGAGATTGGCTAATTCCAGGTTCGCGATCTTGTGATAATCTTTTCTTCCGGAAAAAACTAAAAGCTTCTGGACAAAATTGTTTAACTCTTTTTGGCTGTGAAAATATTTCTCCGTGGCAATAAGACCTTTTTGGGCGTGATGGACATAAATGGGCTTTAACGCATTGATAATAATGTCCTCAACGTCGGCGTTGTAAAGTAAGTCTTCAATAATGTCGTAAGACAAAAGCTTTTTAATAAAGTTATTTTTTTCTTCGCCGGCGGCTAGATTGTCCGCAAAAGCCTTGGCCTTATCATTAAGCACTTCTTCCAGAGCGGTCCTGACGAGATTTTCCCTTTCAACCTCTGTCAGCATCAAGGTTATTTTTCCAACGAGCCTCTGGAGGGTCAACATTTCTAAATCAAGACGTTCATTTTTATTCATTTTGACCAACTCAGTTATTTTTCTTATGGTACTCATCCAAAAGACGGCGAATGTCCGTGGATGAATTTTTAGCGATTTGGGAACAAATAAAAATCAACACTGAAAGCTGCCAAACTTCGTCGGGCCCGCAAATCAAGCCGGCAGAAGTATTTTCCTCTCTCTGCAGGCGATTGCCGTAGACCCCGATAGCGTCTTCTATTTTACCTTCAAAAACGTTCAAAGAGAAAACTTTATTATCGTATTTCATGGAGGGCAAGGTAATCCCTCTTATCATCAGAAAATTGATTATCGTGTCTTCTTTAAAAGAATCTTCGTCCTCAAAATTAAAACCTTCAAGTTGAGGGATATTGGGCGGCAAGATCAAAGACGGGCGATGGACGAGCACCTCCCCCGTTCGCACCACGGTGTCACCTTCATTGATCGTAGAGGGGGACAAAAGGATATAGGGCACCTGTGTTTCGCCGAAGGTCTGCAGTCCTATGACCCTTGAGCGAATAATGTTTGTTTCCCGTAAAGCTTGTTCCCATGCTGAAGTGCTGTCCATTTAAAATTCCTTTTT
>CAZABZ010000178.1:0-1207 GCA_964483535.1 uncultured Planctomycetales bacterium
GGCATTAAGTACCCTGCGCTTGTGTTCTTCACGGTTCATATCGATAAAATCGATAACAATGATGCCGCCCACATCCCTTAAACGCAGTTGGCGGGCGATCTCAGGAGCGGCCTCCATGTTGACCGCAAAAGCCGCGTCCTCCGGCGTACCCTTGCTCTTAAAACGGCCGCTGTTGACATCCACGACCGTCACCCCTTCCGTCGGTTCAATGACCACATACGCGCCGGACTTCAAATACACCTTAGGCTCATAAATCTTATCCAGCTCGCGTGACACGTTTTTGGCATCAAACAAAGTCTGGGGGCCCTGATGATAATGGATTTTATCCACCACCTCACGGCCAATCAGGTTCTGCGCGAACTTACGTATTTTAATAAACTCCTCCTGGGAATCGATGATCACATGCTGCACATCGTCCTTAAGCAAATCCCGGATGACCTTCCAGATCAAAGAACCTTCTTCATAAATAAGGGCAGGCGGTTGTTTTTTCTTGGATAATTCGCGGATCTCCTGCCATTTATTGACTAAAAATTTAGAATCGCGAAAAATTTCTTTTTCACCCTGCTCCATGGAAGCTGTACGGATAATAAATCCTCCGCTTTTAGCAAAAGTGAATGTCTTTAAAATGTCCCGCAGGCGCTGGCGCTCTTGCGGCTTATCAATTTTTTTGGAAATACCGCTATGCTTGTCCACCGGCATATACACCACAAAACGTCCGGCCAGGCTGACATGGGTCGTGAGCCTCGCCCCCTTGGTGCCAAAAGGGTCTTTGACAACCTGCACTAAAATTTCCTGGTCCTTTTTTAAAGGCAATTCATTTTTGTCTTTTTGGACAGGACGGCTGTTATGGACCGGCCCTCCCTGAGGGGCCGGAGCCTGGGCGTCCGCGGGCTTGGGGAATATCATATTGAGGATTTTTTGCGGAGCGCTTGGTTCTTCCTCGATTTTCTCAATATCGTTGAGAAAAGGATTGTCCGCGTCGGTCAAATACAAAAAACCGTTTTTTTCACGCCCAATGTTGACAAAAGCCCCGTTGATCGACGGCAAGATGGACTCGACCTTACCTTTGTAAATATTACCCAGCATGGATTGATGGCGGTCAAGCTCAATATAAAAATCATCCAGCTTGCCATCTACCAAAACCGCTACGCGCCTCTCGTCCTGAGCGACTTGAATAAGAATTTCTTTAGCCACAGTTCTCTCTCCT
>CAZABZ010000178.1:1307-2729 GCA_964483535.1 uncultured Planctomycetales bacterium
CAGGATGAAAACTATTGGATTGCTGCAGTCGATGCAGAACTTTTACCAACTGTGATGATGCGCGGCGTCAAGAAGATGAGCACTTCTTTTTTGGTCTTCGTGGTGTTGGTGTTTTTAAAGAGAAGATCCCCCAACCAAGGGATGTCTCCCAACACGGGGAGTTTTGTCGTGGTGACAATCTTCTGTTCCGTTATCAAACCAGCGATGACTAAAGTTTTGCCGTCTTCCACCATCACATTGGTTTCAGCCTCTTGATTGCTCGTTTCAGGTAGAGCAGCACCACCTACCTGTGGCACCGTACTAAGCAATGCTGAAATCTGCGGATGCACATCCAATGTTATCAATCCTGCGTTATTCACATGCGGTGTAACCTCAAAATTAACACCAATAGGTAATGTCGTAAATCCGGTAACTTGCTCTTGTCCCGTACTCGAGTTAAAAGAATAAGTCGCCTCCGGGTATTCCTCACCAACATTGATCTTGGCCTTTTGATTATCCAAAGTCACTATACGTGGATTCGAAAGGATTTTTGTCGTGGTACGAGTACTTAAAAATTGCAAGGTGGCCTGAAGCTGTTGGGCATTGATGGTCCCATAAACAAAGCCTGTGGATGACCCCGAGGATGATGAAGATGACCCGGAGGTCGGGGTACCCGCATTTGAGAAATTCGTTTGGGATGGAAGAAATGGAATGCCTTTATTCGATTGCGCAAAAGGAAAAGTCGTCGGCTGTTGGCCTCCCGTAACGGTGACCGTCACCCCATTGACCCAATCAATCCCCAGATTTTCAGAATTAGATAAATCCGTTTCAACGATTTTAGTTTCTATCGACACCTGCGGGGTGACAGTGTCGATAGACTTGATGACCCCGGATATCAACTCCAAATTGCTTTCCAAGTCCCGAATAATAATCGCATTGGTGCGCTCATCAAAATTAATAAACCCTCGGGCACTGACCAATTTATTAATGACCTTCATCGTGTCCTCAGCCTTGGCGAAAGAAAGATAAAACGTTTTGGAGATCAGGGGTTCCTGGCTTTCCAGGCTCAAAGAATCCTCCCGGAATTTTTTCAATTTTTCAACGGTCATAACAGTGATAATGTTGTCCTTGCGGACAAAGCCATACCCGTAGGTGGATAAGATCACGTCCAAAGCCTTCTGCCAGGGGACATCTTTCAACTCTATACTAACCACGCCGGTCACGTCAGGCGCGGTCACAATATTCACCCCGCTTTTAAAGGCCAACACTTTCAATACATTCCTGATATCCGCATCCTGAAAATCTAAACTAATAAGCCCCGCTTCCGAAGACAAATTGGCTTGGGGCAACCCCCTGGCCATTGCTCCGCCGGGGTCGCTCGGCAGGGCGGCCCAAACCATCGGCACCGAAGCCGCGACCATCATCAAAAAACTCAAGCTGGAT
>CAZABZ010000179.1:0-2722 GCA_964483535.1 uncultured Planctomycetales bacterium
CCACCTCTCCAAGCTCATTTCTTTAAACAGAAGAGTCTACAAAAAGCGTTTTATAGACAGACGTATAAAGATGGAATGTTTGAGAGGTCAAGGATTTAATGAAACCCACAAACGAATACTCCGGAATCGCCCATGCCAAAAGCAGAGATATTATAAATAAATTGGCTATAAGGACAGTCCCGAAAGTAAAAAGATAATGCGTTTTTAAAAAACTATTATCTGATTGGTATATTTCATGCGCCGTTGAAATCAAATGCATGGCGATAGAAAAAGCGATGGCAAATAAGAAATAAGGCTGCAAAGAAGTGCCGTAGCCTAAGAGCAATACAATGATGTAGATGATTACCAAAAAAATGGTAAAGACAGGGACCACAAACCCTGCAGGCTTAAAATTAGATGACATTTTTTCAACCAGGGATTTGCCGAAATCATATACATTTTTGAAATCATAAACAAAAAGATTCAACGCGATATAAGACCCTGCGCCCCAAAGCACCCAGGCTTCTTTGTTCACAGGCAATGATAGGATTTGACTTTGAAAAGCAATAAAAAAGGCAATGATCAAGGGCAGGATCAGCAAAAAACCTAATATTTTTAGAATTGTCCCGAAAATTTCTTTCATTTATTGATATCTCCCCGCGTGATTCTTTCCAGCCC
Source organism: uncultured Planctomycetales bacterium (assembly GCA_964483535.1). GTDB lineage: Bacteria > Omnitrophota > Gorgyraeia > Zapsychrales > Fredricksoniimonadaceae > JABDGZ01. The sequence continues at coordinate 658 of CAZABZ010000179.1, forward strand.
TCCCATATAAGGCCGTAAAGCTTCTGGAATAATCACATCTCCATCGGGCGTTTGATAATTCTCAAGGATCGCGATCATGGTGCGCGGCAGGGCCACGCCTGAACCGTTTAAGGTATGCACAAAGCCTTTTTTCTTACCGTCTTTGCCCTTATAGGAAATATTTCCGCGCCGGGCCTGAAAATCTTCAAAGTTTGAACAGCTGGAAGCCTCCAACCATTTATCTAAACCCGCGGCATAAACTTCAATATCATAACATTTGGCGGCCGCGAAACTCAAATCCCCGCTGGCTAAAAGCAAGATCCGATAAGGGATTTTTAAGATCTCAAAAACACGACAGGCATTACCCAAAAGGGACTCTAATTCCTGATAAGAAGTTTCAGGTTTGACAAATTTAACCAGTTCCACCTTGTCAAACTGGTGAATGCGCACAAGCCCCCTCGTATCTTTGCCGTAGGAACCCGCTTCCCGACGGAAACACGTGGTGTAAGCCGTATAATACAAAGGCAGGTCTTCTTCATTGAGCATTTCATCGCGGTGTATATTTGTCACAGGGACTTCAGCGGTTGGGATCAAATACAGGTCGTCATCGCTTCCCAAACGGTACATATCGTCTTTCATTTTAGGCAGCTGGCCGGTGGCTGTCATTGAGGCGGCATTAACCACGACGGGCGGAGACATTTCACGATAACCGTGGTGGTTCGTATGCAGATCCAGCATAAAATTGTATAAGGCGCGCTCAAGCCTGGCGCCAAGGTCCTTGTAAAGAACAAAATTCGAACCGCTTAATTTTGTTCCGCGTTTAAAATCGATAATATCCAGGCTTTCGGCAATTTCAATATGTGTCTTTGGTTTAAAATCAAAGCTGGGCTTCTGTCCCCAAGTAGCTTTGACCTGATTAGCTTCCGGGCCGCCTTTGGGGACTGAATCGTGGGGGATATTGGGGATTTCTAAAAGAATATTTTGGATTTGCTCATCCAGCGCCTTGACTTGCGGATCAAGTGTATCGATTTCAACGGCGATGGCTTTCATCGAGGCAATGGTAGGCTTTGGGTCCTGCTTGGCCTTCATCAAACGGCTGATCTCGTCATTGGCCGCGTTTTTTTGGGCCCTTAACTCGTCAATTTTGACAATAAACCCACGTCGACGGGTATCTAACTGCAATAACCCATCCATATCAACAGTAGCGCGCTTGGCAGTTAACCCGGCTTTAACTTTGTCCGGATTATCACGGATGAATTTTAAATCCAGCATATTGATGATCTTGGGGTTTAAGTATCTTTAAGATTGGATAATATCGTAACGCATGGATCCCGACGTGTCAAATCAAAAGGCTACTGAATAAGAGCGACTATACCCGCCAGCTAAAATAGGGCCAAAGATTTTGGGTTTTATGGCTTTCATACTCGATAAACCCATCAGCTTGGGCCAGAGAAGCAAAGTCACCGGAACTACTGATGGTGATTAACCGCCCTTGAGCGACCGGTAAAAAATGGGTCAAGTCGGATTGAATATTAATTCTGTCCAATACCGGAATAAATTCCTGCTTGACCTCCAGGCCGCTGGCTTTCTTTAAATAAGGAACGACATAACGGTAGGCGCAGATCTGGGTCGATACCGGCGATCCTGGTAAAGCAAAAACCGGTTTACTATTTTGGGCCAGCCCAAACCAAAAAGGTTTTCCAGGGGTCTGGGAGACTTTATGGAAAGATTGTTTGATCCCTAATTGGTTAAGGACCTTAGGGACATAATCAAATTCCCCCGTTGACACTCCCCCGCTTAAGATCAAAACGTCGAATTTCTTTAAAATGTTTTTAATGCTTTGCGCCATCAGTTTTTGATTGTCACGCAAATGAAAGATTTGGACATCTCCTAATTGAGCTTGATTTAATAAAGCTTGTACGGCATAAGAATTGGATAACCGGGTTTGGTATTGTTTAATGGGTTTCTGGAGGTTCACCAGCTCATCACCGGTTGAGATCACCGCGATTTTAGGAAGAACGCTGACTTTGATCTTAACTTTTCCGACGTTGGCGGCAATCCCGATATGCGGCGCCCAAAGCCGGCA
>CAZABZ010000180.1:0-2704 GCA_964483535.1 uncultured Planctomycetales bacterium
AAATTGTTTTGAATATTAAGGAAGATGACGCGCGTAATCCCGGTGTTATTGCCGATTGTGTGGGGGACAACGCGGGTGACTCTGTGGGGCCGACGGCAGATGGTTTTGAAACATACGGAGTGACAGGGGTCGCCCTTATCACTTTTATTCTCTTGGGAGTTAAAGACCCGTTTAATCAGGCACAGCTTTTGGTATGGATTTTTGCCATACGTTTGATCATGCTTGTCGCCAGCGGGGCCTCTTATGAGATCAATAATGCCATTGCCAAGAGAGTATACGCTAAATCTACCGAGATGAATTTTGAGCATCCCTTAACGTCCCTGGTATGGATCACATCCATTGTCTCGGTGGCTTTAACTTACGCGGTTTCTTACGCTTTGATCCCGCATTTAGGGGATGGAACGTTTTGGTGGAAGCTGGCAAGTATTATCAGCTGCGGGACTGTGGCAGGAGCTGTGATCCCTGAGGTTGTCAAGATGTTCACCTCGATGGATTCCGCTTTTGTTAAAAATATTTACAATTGTTCCAAAAAAGGCGGGGTTTCTCTTAATATTTTATCAGGCCTTGTGGCGGGTAATTTCAGCGCCTATTGCATGGGATTGGTCATTGTGTCCCTGATGGGCATAGCTTATTTTATCAGTTTATTAGGCATGAGCCAGCTTATGTTAGCGCCTGCCGTGTTTGCTTTTGGGCTGGTGGCTTTTGGGTTTTTGGGGATGGGGCCCGTTACTATCGCGGTTGATTCCTATGGTCCTGTTTCAGACAATGCCCAATCGATTTATGAGCTCTCATTAATTGAGACCATCCCTAATATTAAGGAAGAACTCAAAAGAGATTTTGGTTTTGAGCCGAATTTTGAAAATGCCAAGCACCATCTTGAAGCGAACGATGGGGCGGGAAATACCTTTAAGGCATCATCAAAACCGGTCCTCATCGGGACTGCCGTGGTCGGGGCAACAACCATGATCTTCTCCATCATCATGATCTTGACCCACGGCTTGACCTCACATATAGAAAGCCTTTCGTTGTTATATCCTCCATTTTTGTTAGGGCTTTTAAGCGGAGGAGCGGTGATCTATTGGTTTACCGGGGCCTCCATTCAAGCTGTAACCGCGGGGGCATATCACGCTGTTGAGTACATCAAGGCCCATATTAAACTTAAAGGGTCAGATAAAGCGTCGGTGGCCGATAGCACCAAGGTTGTTGAAATATGCACGATATTTGCCCAAAAAGGGATGATCAATCTTTTCCTGACCATCTTTTTTACAACCTTGTCTTTTGCCTGCTTAGAGCCGTTTTATTTCATCGGATATCTTATTTCAATCGCATTCTTCGGGCTTTATCAAGCCATTTTTATGGCTAATGCCGGAGGAGCATGGGACAATGCTAAGAAACTTGTCGAGGTCACTTACAGAGAAAAAGGCACAGAGGTCCATGCCGCGACCGTTGTTGGGGACACCGTTGGGGACCCGTTTAAAGACACCTCTTCGGTCGCGTTAAACCCGATCATCAAATTCACGACCCTGTTTGGTCTTTTGGCCATCGAAATCGCCATTGGATTAAGCCGAGGATTAGACACAGCTTTGGCCATTGTCTTTTTTGTCATTGCTCTGGTCTTCTTATTACGGTCGTTTTATGACATGCGCGTGTAGCTCCAGATAGCAAGTAATCTTAAGTGGAGAGAAAACATGAATCACGCTATTTTATTGATTTCTTGCCGTGACCAAAAAGGCATCACCGCGACTGTCACGAATTTTATATTCCAGAACCAGGGGAATATCATCCACGCCGACCAGCATATCGATGAGCAGAGCAATACGTTTTTTATGCGCATTGAATGGTCGTTGGACGCCTTTAAATTAAAACGCGAGGAGATCCAGCCGGCGTTTTGTGCTATCGCCAAGCCGTTTAATATGATGTGGAGGCTTTCGTTTTCAGACCAGAAAACGCGCCTCGCCATTTTCGTCAGCAAACATCTGCATTGCCTGTACGACCTTTTGTACCGTCATAAAACAGGACAGCTTTTTTGCGACATCGCGCTTTGCTTAAGCAATCATCCTGATGCTCGTGGGATCGCGGAAGATTTCGGTATCGAGTTTGTCGAGTTTGCCGTCGAACGCGATAACAAAATCGAGCAGGAGCAAAAGCAGATGGAACTTCTGAAAGCCCAAAAGATCGATCTTGTCGTCCTGGCCCGATACCATCAAATTTTGACGAAACAATTCGTTGACCGGTTTCCATTGCAGATCATTAATATCCATCATTCATTTTTGCCGGCGTTTGCCGGAAGCAATCCGTATCTGCAGGCCTACGAAAAAGGCGTTAAAGTCATCGGAGCCACCAGCCATTATGTGACCGAAGGGTTGGATGATGGCCCCATCATCGCGCAGGACACGGTGGGCGTCAGTCACCGCGATTCCCTGGAGGACATGAAGAGAAAAGGCGAAGACCTGGAAAAGGTCGTTTTAAGTCGGGCCGTGCGCTGGCATCTGGAACGAAAAATCCTTTGTTATAGCAATAAAACAGTTGTTTTTGACTAATGAAGAATTCCAGGCGCAGGATTATTTTTGGGTTTTTGCTTTTTATCGTTTTTGGTGTTTTTGCGCCCTTATGTTATCAGCCGGACCTTCAAGCTCAGGATTTTACAGGTGTCAGGGCAGGTGATTTTGCTCCGGGGCAATTAGAGGCGCATTATTTGAAACAC
>CAZABZ010000181.1:0-2657 GCA_964483535.1 uncultured Planctomycetales bacterium
GCTTGCGCGAAGCCTTGGGCCCGCAGGCGGCAGCTGTCGCATGCCCCGCAAGGCTTAGAGCCGCCGTTATAACACGACCAGGTCAGATGCAAAGGCACCTTTAATTTGACGGCTAATTTAACAATCCGCGCTTTGCTTAAATGAATTAAGGGAGTCACGACTTTAATGCTTTTGCCTTCAAAAGAAGTCTTAAGGCCGCGGGCCAGCATGGCCTGATAAGAACGGATAAATTCCGGACGGCAGTCAGGATACCCGGAATAATCAACGGCATTCGCTCCGATAAAAATCGCCTTGGCCCCGATAGCCTCGGCATAAGAGGCCGCAAAACTCAAGAAAATGATGTTGCGCCCCGGCACATAGGTGACCGGAATGCCTTGCCTATCCAATGCTCTGCCTCGGGGAACAGAAATTTTGTTGTCTAAAAGCGCCGAACCTTTCCAGGGCAAACTGATTTTGACGCAAATGCTTTTGCAACCGGCCCTGCGCGCAACAGCCTTGGCCTGGATGATCTCTTTTTTGTGCTTCTGGCCATAATCAAAAACCAGGCAACGGCAATCATAGCCTTGAGAAAGCGCATAATAGAGCGTTGTCGAGGAGTCTAACCCCCCGGATAATAAAACAATGGCCTTTTTATTCATAATAAATGACGCTTGCTGTATCAGATTCCCAGACCTGCACCTGCTTTAAACGCAAAGGGGCGCAATGGGGGCCCAGGGCGCGGTAAATATAGCGGGCTAAATTTTCCGTCGAAGGATTAAGGTCCTTAAAGGCAGGCAAATCATTGAGGACGGCATGATCTAAAGGCGTCAAAACTTGCTTTAGCTGTGCTTTAATAATTCTGAAATCCGCCAAAAGACCCATCTCATCTAAAGTGTTTCCACAAACAACCACCTCCACCTTCCACGTATGGCCGTGCATATTTTTACAGGGCCCATCGTAGCCATGCAACTGATGAGCAGAAGCAATATGATCACACACTGATGCTTCAAACATAAATGTGCCTCCTGACATTTTTAACGCCCCTGCCTAAAAACCGAGAAGCCAGACGCTGAAATTGTTTTGGTTCATCACTGACGATAAATATATGCCGACAAGGCCCCAAGCGGGTACGGTCCTCATGGCCCTCATGCCGGACACTCGCAGGTGCTCGCAAAAGCCGGGTTTTAGTCAAAAGCTCCTTCACCTGCAAAGCCACTTCCTGGGCTGAGTCCACCAATTGCACGTTGGGCCCCATGACACGACGCAAAACACCTTTGAGCAATGGATAATGCGTGCATCCCAAGATAAGGGTGTCAATTTTGCGCTTTTTCATGTCCCCCAAATATTGACGGGCCACCTGATAGGTTACCGCGTGATCAAACCAACCCTCCTCGACCAAAGGCACGAATAAAGGGCAGGCCTGGCTGGTAACAACGATATTTTTGTTTAATTGCACGATCTTTTTTGCATATTTGCCGCTTTTGACCGTCGAGGATGTGGCGATAATGCCGACTTTGTTATTACGGGTGACCTCGGACGCTTTTTTAACACCCGGCTCGATCACTCCAAGGACCGGCACATCGAATTCTTTTTTTAAAACATCCAGCGCCAAAGATGAGGCTGTATTGCAGGCCACCACCACCATTTTGACTTTATGTTTGAGTAAAACCCGCACGATTTCACGCGAATAACGGATGATCGTCTCGCCGGATTTGGTGCCATAAGGCACACGCGCCGTGTCCCCGAAATAAACGATCCTTTCGTTAGGAAGATGATGGATGAGTTCTTTGACAACAGTCAAGCCCCCTAACCCCGAATCAAAGACGCCAATAGCATTATTCATTAGCATAATCCAGAATACCCCGGGCAATGATCTCCGCCATCGCCTGGCGGTAAAGGGGTGTAATTAATTTATTATGCTCCTGACGATTAGACAAAAACCCGGTTTCAACCAGTACGGCCGGTATTAAGGTATTGCGCACCACAAAAAATCGGCAAACACGGGTGCCGTTGCCGCGCACCTTGACCCCCGGCTCTTCGCGCGCTTCTCTGACAATCAATTTCGCCAGCTTTTGTGACTCCGCGGTCTTAATCGTATCCATCATGTCTGTAACAATAGCTTGCATGGTCTGCGAATCATCGGCATTAAGATTTTTAAGAAAAATATGCTCATTTTCTTTTCTCTGCCCTTCATTCATATCTCTTCTGCCGATGGTGTCGAGATAATAAACCAACAATCCGCTGACCGCGTGGTCCGGATTGGAATTGACATGCACGCTGACAAAAAGGTCCGCCCGCTCTCGGGCGGCAATGATGGTACGCTCAGGCAACGGTATAAAATCATCCGTATCTCTGGTCATGATGACCTTGATCCCGGTCCCCTCTAAAAGCGCCCTGAGCCGTCTGGCAACATCCAAAACGATCTCTTTTTCATCCATTCCGGACAAAGCCATGGTCCCGCGGTCCTTACCGCCATGGCCGGCATCGATGACAATGGCATGCACGCGTGAGGAACTCTCAACCTGCCCCAGCCCCCTGATAGGCACTCCAAAGGGGGCCAATACCTTGGCCTCAAAATCTTCCGGCACATAAATCGTACTATGCTCACGGCGCAGGGGCGCGCTTAAAATTATTTGTTGTCGCCCAATAAGTACCGTCGAGCTTCCAACCAAAGCCTT
>CAZABZ010000182.1:0-2639 GCA_964483535.1 uncultured Planctomycetales bacterium
ATCGCCCTTAAGCCATACAGACCGCTGCCGCGCATCAGGCGCATCAATACAGTTTCAGCCAAGTCATTGCGGGTATGCGCCAAGGCCACACTTTGAGCTTTAAAACGAAGGGCTGTCTTGACAAGGAATTCAAGCCTCATCTGCCGTGCGTCGTCCTCAGAGAGATGCTTGATTTTTCGGCCGGGCCTGCGTCCAACAGTCAGCGGAATATTTAATTTCTTACACCATCTGGTAACAAAGCGTTCATCACGCAAAGCTTCAGGGCGAAATTTATGATTAAAATGCGCCGCGCGCAACTGTACCCCTAAATCATGACGTAAGCCTGCCAGGGCCAGCAAAAGCGCCATGGAATCAGCGCCGCCGGACACGCCGACGACAACCTGCCCTCTTGGGGCCATCAATTTATTTTTTCTAATGAACTGAGAAACCCGTTGTTCAAAATTCACGTTTAATTGCCTTCCAAGCCACGCTTTTCTTTTTTAGCTTCCTGATAGGCCATGCGCAATTTATCTTCGTGTTTGACATTGGGCACAACGATCCTTAATTTCACAAAACCCATGCGCAACAGCTCCGCATTGGCCATACGCCCGTCAGGTAAATAAACATACGCGTAAAGATACCCGCTGGTGGAACCCGCGTCAACATCATATTCCAACCTTACCTTTTTATTTTCCAGCAAATCCTGCGCGTACGTCAAGGCCTGCTCCTCCAAAGGGATCGTAGGCTCTTGTGGTTCTTCAATCACATGGCCCTTGTCATCATATTTGACGTATTTGTGGCGTGGCGGCCCCATTGATTCAATTCCGATCAGCTTGACGCGCCGTCCGTCTTCCAGGACGATCAAGTCGGAGGCGGCCACCTTGACCACAAGAGCTTCATCCTGTTTTTTAGAAAAATTAAAGAGATCGTCGCTGTTGTCGCTCCCCCAGGCAGGAGCGCAAAAAAAGAGGACCATTACTAATAAACGTAGGACCATATTTTTATTATACTCTTATTTTAAGGCAGTTGCTTCAATCCTTACGATATAGTCATAGCCGATAATTCTTAGCAACACCACATGATAATGATTGGCGGCATTCTTAAGGATGTCCTGATAAACAGTTTTACGGACCACGCCGAAGGTCAAGTGCTGGCCTTCAATGACGCTCATGACCTTACTTGTTGTGTCTAAGATAGGGATCGGATGAGGACTGAAAAACGGTTTGCCTGAAAAATCTACGACCGCCACATCCTGACCCGTATAATAACGAATGCCCCGCGCATTGGCTTTGGAAGTCAACACCGTCATAACGCCCAATGAGCGCTGTGGTATATATTCAGACGCTTCATAAGAAGACACATAACCTTCCAGATCCGTCCGGACCATCAAAGCGGTCAAGAATATAGGACAAATGGCCAATGCCAATACATACACCGCCACATGGAAACGCTCTTTAAGGGCGAGGGTAATTCCAAATCCCGATAAAACAATCAAAGAAGCTGATAAAAAATACATCGGTAATTGGGAAGAGATGTAATGCCGGTAAACATGGTGCCCGGCCGTCACAGCAATGCCCAAAACAGCCAGTATGCCGAAGGTCGCGCACAATAAATTTTGCATTGTTTTACGATGCTGAATTTGAGACAAGCCATTACCCAAGAAATTGCCTGTCATCAGGGCTAAAGCCGGAAACAAAGGCAGGACATAGCTGGCCAGCTTGGAATGGGCCATTTGAAAAACTATCAAAACCGCCAGGACCCAGCTGAGGTTGAAATAATCTATAGCGGGAAGCGGACTTTTAAGCCGTTTAAATAAATCCACGCAGGCGGCCAACAAAAACAAACTCCAGGGAAAAAGACCGGCAACCATGGTCACCGGATAAAAAAACCAATGATCATTGCCTCGGTGCTCTGCCGTCAGCAATCTCCGCCAGTGGTCATTATAAAAGAACTCCTGAATAAAAGCGTGGCCATACTGGTTATAAACATATAGATACCACGGTAAAGCCAACCCTAAATACAACAAAATCCCCGTCCCTACCCACCAGTTCCTCAAAAAACCAATTTGACGCTGGTACAATAGAAAAAGAATAACCGCGATTTGAGGGATCAAGAGGCCTAAAGGACCTTTAGTCAAGGTGGCCAAAGCGCAAAACACATAAAACCCGATGAGCCCCATTCCCTGACGACGCCGGTGGGTAAAACCCCACATAAACATGGTCAATGCGCATAAAATAAAAACCGCAAAAATCATGTCCGTAAAAACCGTTTTACCCATACCGGCATAAAACGCGCCGCTGGCCAACACGAGGGCAGACAAAAAAGCCTTACGCTCATCTTTAAATCCCATCAAACCTAAAAAATAAACCGCCATGACCCCCAGTGTCGCAAATACAGCCGGGAAGAAACGTGCTGTAAAAGGAGACTCCCCCCACGTTTTAAAAGCGGTCTCTAAGAGCCAAAAGGTCAAAGGTGGTTTTTCGAATTGGGGCTGGCCGAAAATTAAGGGTGTCATCCATTCATTCTTGGCAGCCATTTCTTTGGCGGTCAGGGAATAAAAAACCTCATCCGGATCGGTGAGGCTAAACAAATTATTGCCGAATAAAAATAAAGCGCCGCAGATCAAAAAAAGAATGGAAATTCGCTTAAGGAAGAATGGA
>CAZABZ010000183.1:0-2610 GCA_964483535.1 uncultured Planctomycetales bacterium
GCAGAGGATGTTTTTTATATTTAAACTGATGCTTCTTTAAACGGTTGATCACCCGCGCGGCGATTTCAATGGCACTGACCCCCAGCCAATTATACGCCCCGTGCGCTTTTTTCCCAAAAATCTGCACCCGGCAATGGAAAAGTCCTTTTTGCGCGATGATAGCATCAAATTCTTCAGAGTCTAAAATGAGAGCTGCTTGGGGGCGCAAAATACCTTTTTTCAATAATGGGACCACTCCCAGCTTGCTGCCGGTTTCTTCATCAGCCGTCGCCGCAAACACAATATCCCTTTTCAGGCGCACACCATCTTCGACCAAACTATGCAAAACCTCCATGCCCACCGCGCAATTGCCTTTATCGTCACTGGCCCCTCTGCCGTAAATACGACCCTTATGAATAGCGGCCCCCAAAGGATCGAACTTCCACCCGTTCCCAAAAGGCACGGTATCGTAATGCGGTGTGATCAAGAGCGCCGAACGGGCCGCTTTAACACGAGGGCCTGTGCCCTTAAGGGTCGCCACCACATTCGGACGATTTTTGGCAAATGAATACGTTTTAATATCCAAGCCGATGGATTTTAAATCGCGGGCGACAAAATCAGCCACCGCCGCTTCGAAAGGCCCTGTTGGCTGGTTAACAGAATTAATCCGAATCAAAGCCTGTGTGATTCTTACCAGACGTTCTTTACTAATCACCCTAAAATTCCCTTCGCTTTTTCTTCGCCTTCAATACGCTTAAAATCATCGAAATCCACAAAAATAATCTGAGGGCGCTCATGGCTTATCTTAAGCATTTTGGGCATATGGTCCCTGATGTTCTGAAAAGCGATGTATTTAAACGGGGTCTGACACTCCGGACATTGGAGAGTGTCTATTTTTAAATCCATCCTTTTACAATTAGCGCAGGTACCGGACAAAGCCCCATAGGTCATCAGATGGGTTTTGACTTCATCAAGATAAAATTTCTTATAAATTCGGATAAAACGTTCAGACATGTCGGATATTATAGCATCAATGGTGAGCCTGTCGAACCATAAAAAACCGGCAGTATCATCTATTTATTTTTGTCTAGTGTGCCCCGAGAAATTCCAAAGGGCCTTCTGGCAATGGATGATTGCTGCCGGTTCTAATTTATTTATACCACCTAAATAGACTTTTAGCAAGGGGTACGCCTATCTATTTTTGACAAAATTTGATGAAAATTGCGCTCGCTGGATATCAGATAATATTCTTTCATCTGCCAGCTAAGGGGCCCACTGGTAAACAGATCAGCTTCCAGTCTGTCTAAAACCTTGCCGTCAGAAATCCGGCGCAGGTCAAAACCTGCCTGACGGATAATCGGCCAGCTCCCGGCAAAATCCCATAAATGACATCTTAAAAAGCAGCCTACCCCTCGGCCAATGGTGGGCCAGCAAAGATTGACCACGGCACAGGCATGGATCATGATATGAAAATCTTTGGACTTCCAAAAAAACTTATCAAAAAAAGTGTCATTGCAAAAAAACAACGAACGGGCGGATATTTCTTCATCCAGGGGAACGATCAGGGTTTTAGTCTCCTTGGGGCCAAAAGCATCCTGCACAAAATAAGCTTGCGTGCCGTCACAATAAAAAAGTTCCTTGAGCATGGGGAAATACACAACCCCCAGCCAGGGTTTTAAATCCTTGATCAATCCAATGGAAATCCCAAATAGCGGCATGCGATTGGCGTACAGGCGCGTTCCGTCGATGGGATCCAGGGCCCAGATAAACGAAGATCGATCAAGCCGCTTTTGGTCCAAATACTCAATGATCCTGGGATCTTCTTCATCGATAAGAATATGCTCCGGGTTTTGCAAAAAGTCACTGAGTTTGGCGCGGGCTAATTTGGAAATCGCCTTGTCCGCCAGCGTTATGACGGAAAGGTCCTTTTTAAGGCCCGGATCACTGCTCCCAATTAAATCCAAAGCAATGCCGCCAGCCTCGCGGACAAAAGATAACATGCGTTCTAAATAAATATCGGAAGAAATCATAGACCTTATACAGACCAGCTAACTTCTCCATTTAATGGAACAGCCCATGGAAGGGGCTTGTTTAGGAGAAACCGGCCGGCCGGCGGCCATATTATTCATGGCTTCTTTTAATTCTTCACGGGTAACAGCGCTCTCGTCTTTCCAATTATCATCAATGCGGCCGTGATAAACGAGCGCCTTGTTTTTATCAAATAAATAAATATCCGGTGTGCATTGGGCCCTGAAAGCTTCTGCCACTTGCTGGGTTTCATCGACTAAATACGGAAAATCAATGCCTAATTCCTTGATCTTAAGGACCATTTTATCAGGAGCATCGTCGGGAAAATCAGGATTGATATTAGGGTTAATGGCGACGCAATTGACCCTCATCCCCTTGCCATATTGGGCCAGGCGCAAAAGTCTTGGCCAGACAGCCAGGGCATACGGGCAATGATTGCAGGTAAAAACCACCAGTAACCCGCGTTCGCCAAAAAGTCCGGCGGCTTTATGGGATTTTCCGAATGCGTCTTTTAATTCAAAATCCGGCATGAGTGTGCCTAAAGGGATTTTTACGGATTCTAACAGCGCCATTTGATTAACCTCCGACTATGGTGTAAAATAA
>CAZABZ010000184.1:0-2586 GCA_964483535.1 uncultured Planctomycetales bacterium
TAGGGTTGTATTTCCGGCGAATAAGCCGGGCGAATTCTAAAATCGTAAATTCCTTGGGGTTCCCTATATTCACAGGCCCGGTAATTTTAGATAAAAGCAGTTTGGTTATACCATCCACCAGATCATCCACGTAACAAAAAGAACGCGTCTGAGTGCCTTTGCCATAGACGGTCAAAGGCTTATGGTCCAAAATCTGATCGATAAAATTAGGTACCACCCGCCCGTCTTTAATTTGCATGCGGGGGCCATAAGTGTTAAAAATCCGCGCAATCTTGACATCCATCCGATAGACGCGCTTGTAAGCAAAGGTGGCTGCTTCAGCGTAACGTTTGGCTTCATCATAAATACTGCGCGGCCCGTTAGGATTGACGTTCCCCCAATAACCCTCCACTTGAGGATGGACCAAAGGGTCCCCGTAAACTTCCGATGTAGAGGCCATCAAAAAAACTGCTTTCTTGGCGCGGGCAATCTCCAATAAATGATGCGTGCCATAGCTGCCGACGAGCATAGTGGCAAGGGGATGTTTCATATAGTCCACCGGAGACGCAGGTGAGGCGAAATGGCACACAAAATCCACCCTGCCGGCAACTTTGAACGGCTTGGAAACATCATGCTTCATCAATTTAAAATCTTTATTTGTCCGCAAATGCGCTACATTGCGCAGTGAACCTGTGATCAAATTATCTACCGCGATCACCTTAAACCCGTGGTCAATAAACCAGTCGCACAAATGACTCCCTAAAAATCCAGCCCCGCCGGAGATCAAAACGACTTTCTTAGACATGTAAAACCCTTTCCATTTTCACCCTCCCCTTACCCCTCCCCTTACCCCTCCCCTCAAGGGAGGGGAATCCTCTTACAAAGACTTTCCCCGACCTGTCCCAAAATATTCAAATCCGATGTTCCGCAAATACGCCGCGTCTAAAAAATTACGGCCGTCAAAAATCACGGTCTGACGCATGGCATCACGGATCTGCACAAAATCAACATCCTTAAATTCCGGCCACTCGGTCAAAAGTAAAAGACAGTCACAGCCTTCCGCAGCCGCATAAGCATTATTGCAAAAAGTGACCCGACTCAACACTTTCCTGGAGTTCTCCATCGCTTTGGGATCATATGCCCTGATCTTAGCGCCCTCAGCCTGCAAAAGACGAATGATCTCCAGGGCCGCGGCATTGCGTATATCATCGGTATTCGGTTTAAAAGCCAAGCCCCATACGCCGATGGTCTTGTCCTTGATGTTCCACAATTTCTCCTCAACTAAACGCACAAACCAATGGCGCTGATGATCATTGACGCGCCGCACCTCTTTTAATAAAGAAAAATCATAACCGCTTTTTTCACTCAAACGGATAAACGCGTCCACATCTTTGGGAAAACAAGACCCTCCGTAACCGACACCCGCGTCTAAAAACTGACGGCCAATGCGTTTGTCTAATCCCATGCCTTCGGCAACCTTGAGGACATCCGCCCCCACCCGGTCGCAAACCTGGGCCACCGCGTTGATAAAAGAGATTTTCGTGGCCAAAAATGAATTAGAAGCATGTTTAATCATCTCCGCGGAGGCAATATTAGTAACCAGAATTCTTGGTTTAAGCGGCCTATAAATTTCCCTTAGGAGCTTCTCTGCTTTTTTAGATTCCACCCCGATCACAATGCGGTCGGGGTTCATGAAATCATGTATGGCGCTGCCTTCTTTAAGAAATTCGGGATTGGAGGCCACATCAAAATCCAACAAAATTTTATTACCCCTTTTATATTTTGGGGCCAGATTCAAATGGATGGTGCGCTTGATCTTCTTGCCCGTCTCCGCCGGGACGGTTGATTTTTCGACGATAAGCTTATACGAATCCATGTGCTGGGCGATCTGGCGCGCCACATTTTCCACATAGATCAAATCCGCGTCCCCATTGGGTTTGGGAGGCGTTGGAACAGCTAAAAAAATCACCTGGGATTTTTTAGTCGCCTCACCGATGGAACCCGTGAAAGAAAGCCGTTTTTTCGCCACGTTGGCTTTCATTAACTCAAGCAAACCAGGCTCGTAAATCGGCGAACGCCCTTTTTTTAAAGTTTTTATCTTATCAAGATCATTATCCACGCAAATCACATGATGCCCGATATTGGCCAGACAAACCCCTGACACCAATCCCACATAACCTGAACCGATAATGGCGATCTTCATTTATTCATTCCTTTTTTCTTACTGCTGCGAACCCGGCTTAGACGGCTGGAAAGAAGATTGGAAGAAATTAAACTTCATCCCCGGAGACGCTTTTAGACGGAAAATGACATAAAATGCTGAGCCTTGGCCCTCTTGACTGTCAATAGTTAAGTCCATTTCCCATTCATGCAAATCACGCGTAATGACAAACTCAGTTTCTCTCGCACTGGTGGAATTCGTTGTAATAGTAGTTGGGGCGGCATAAATATCCGCTAGAGGAGCGGTATACCCGCTCGTTGCTTTGGTAAGCGGAAAAGTCTCATATATCTTAAACTTCCACTTGGGGTTGATCGTGTAATCAAACTCGGAGGTCACCTGATCGCCTTCATACCGGGTGTATCGATTGCCCAGGGAAAAAGCCCAAC
>CAZABZ010000185.1:0-2558 GCA_964483535.1 uncultured Planctomycetales bacterium
AATTATAGGCTCGTCGAATAAATGCATCAAGCTATTAAGTTGGTCTTCATCCCAAATCCATAGTTTCTCTTGCAAGGCCCGAAGTTTGGCATTCTCATCTAAACCGCTTAAAGAAACGATGACGCTGCGCGCAGGCCTGGGATCAAGCTTTTTGATCTCTTCAAGGATGCCATTAAGGTCATTATCATACACCGGGTCTTTCCTGAGGACCACGAGCCACGGCCCCTCCTGACCCTGTGCGGAGATGGCATCAAAATAATTTCCGGTCCCTATGCGCAATTTTAAGACCTTAATGTCCCTGAAAGCGGTCAATTTATAACGACGGCCACAGAGAACAAAAGACTCATTATCAAATTTATGCATCAAGTCCGCAACGCGTACGGACAAATCTTTTCGGGCCACCATGCCAAAATCATTTAAGGCTTTATTGATCTCTTCCTTAAACTGTTTGCGGGAACGCCCGGCCTCAAGGTCAATGACACGAAGTCGTCGCTGATGAACATACTTGATCCAATAACTGAACAATTTATCTTTGATATGATAATAGTTCCCGTTTCGCTCAACGACATTAGAATCCTGCAAAGCATTGACACGAGGATTCACTTGTGACGTCTTTAATTTTAAACTTGTCCCTAAATCACTGATCTTATGTTTACCCTGCGCTAACGCGCCCAGCAAGGCGACGGTCAGTCCGGCATTTTTCCCAACGGTCAAGGCGTTAATCTGCAATTCAAAATGGCGGCTGATAACTCCCCAAGGATTAAAAATCACGTTTTCAATCGCCTGAGTAACGATGGGCGCAAAAATCTCGTGTTGGGCATATACCCCGCTTAAACAAATTAATTCCTGGCACAACAGGTTAATATACAAAGGATGCCCACCGGTAAAATCCGCCATAAAATTCTTTAAATACAGACCGATCTTTACCCCCTCGAGATTACGATCGATCAATCCCTGGGCTTCATTAAAATTAAAAGGCCCCAAAGGGATGGTCTCAAAATTTCCGAATAACAGTGATAATTTCTCGGACAGGATGGTTTGGGTCTGTTGCGGGGAAGAGCTGGCTACAATATACAAACAATTTTTCTGGGTCATGATGCGTTTGCCCAGTTCAACGAAAACGTCAGGAATATTAAAGTTCTCCAAATGCCCAAACTCATCAAAAATCAAGACCACGGCTTTCCCGGTTTCCTGGGTCATGACCTCGGGCAGGGATAAAATCATATGATACGCTTCCAACACCTTGCCCTGGGCAGTCAAATTCTCTATGGCTTGCACCAAAAACACCGTCCGTGGAAGGCGGTCTTTGGCCGCAAGACACAATAATTTTAAATCTTCCTGCAAAGGCGACAAATTTTCTTTTTTAAGGTAATTATAAAGCAGGCTTTTGGTAAATTGGGCAGCAAAATAATCAAAATCGCGGTTCTCTAAATCCAGATAGATAAAAAATACATCTTCCTCTTCCATCTGGGACATCAGCCTGTGCAAAAGGGCTGTTTTGCCGATATAACGGTTACCCAAAAGGGCCACGTTTTGACGATAGCCCTCCTTGAGTCCCATCACGCGTTTTTTTAAAACTTCCAAAACGCTCATGCGTCCGTAAAAATTATGGTCAAAATCAATTAAGTTCATGGCAAATAATACAAAGGATTTGTCGCCTGACTACCACGGCGAATTTCAAAATGTTCAACCACCCTGTTCCCCATTTGTCCGACTTGCGCAATGGTGTCGCCTTTGTAAACATGCTCCCCGAGTTTAACTAAAAGCCTGACATTGTGCGCGTACACTGAAATAAATCCGTCCCTATGGTCTATCATCACCGTCTGCCCGTAGCCGCTCATATAATCAGCCAAAACAACATCACCTTCCCTGACGGCTTGGACAGTATCTCCGGCCTGGGCCTGGATATCTATACCGTGGCTGACGGTACCGGCACCTATCGGATCATCAAAAAAAACCACCACCCTGCCTTTAAGAGGCCAAATGAATTCATTTTTATTATTATCCACGGTGTGCTTTGAAATATCCCTAACCTCTGGGACTCCGGGAATAAAAAGCAACTGACCGACTTCAAGAGCACTGCCATTAGGAATATTATTGCTGTCAATAATATCCTTGATACTTACTCCATAACCTTGTGCAATTTGCCAAAGTGTCTGCCCGCGAACGACCTTGTGATAAACCCCTCCTTTTTGGGCAGCAGGGGCCGTTGTTGTCTGGGCTGGCGGTATCGGCATAGGCTTGTATTCTTCCGTAGTCGCACAACCGGTCACAAAAACCAAAAACGACACAAAGAGCAAAATTTTTAGACTGTCACATCTTGGCACTGGCTACCTCAGATATTATAATAAAATGGAGCGGAGGACGGGAATTGAACCCGCGCAGTCAGCTTGGGAAGCTGAAATTCTACCACTAAATTACCTCCGCGCTTGCGTTTCCTGCCGCAAACAATCTTTAAATTCCCTGACCGATTGGCTAGGATTCTGGGCCAATAAAATGTCCCTGCAAACGGCTACCCTTGTCACTCCCAATGGGATTAATTGCCCGATATTCCTCCG
>CAZABZ010000186.1:0-2551 GCA_964483535.1 uncultured Planctomycetales bacterium
ATCGTATGATGACGATGATCAAAGACCACTAAATTCTTAGTCAACGCCAAACAAATGTCAGGGAGTTTTAAGTCATCTTCAGTCTTGTCCGGCAGATGCTCAAAAAAACGCACACAATCGTAACTCAAGTATCCCACCATGCCGCCGTAAAAACGCGGCAGGCCCTCAACATCCACGGCGCGGTAATCCTTCATCAATTGACGCACCACCGACAAAGGAGAACCATTAAAAGAAATCTTTTCAGCCTTGTGCTTAAGGCCGACCAAACGCAAAATCCGGGCCTCATGGCCTTTGCTGGTAAAAATCAATTCAGGGTCGCGGGCAATAAAAGAGTATCGGGCAATTTTTTCTTCACCCTCCACCGATTCCAATAAAAAAGAATAGGCGCTGCGGCTGGCTAATTTGTAATACGCCGACACCGGCGTTTCCAAATCCCCAGGAATCTCCCTGAAAACCGGGATCAAGTTGCCTCGACGGCTTAATTTTAAAAATTCTTCAATAGTCATATTGTGTTATTTTATCTTCCTGTAAAAACAACTGCGTTGATTGGTATGGCAAGCCGCGCCCACCTGGTCTACTTTCATTAAAAGCACATCGCAGTCGCAATCATAATAAATTTCTTTCACATGTTGAAAATGGCCTGAAGTCTCACCCTTGACCCAATACGTCTTGCGTGAGCGCGACCAATAAGAGGCCTTGCCGGTTTTTAAGGTGTCCCTCAGCGAATCAATATTCATCCAAGCCATCATCAAAACCTCATTGTTCTTTACATCCTGGGCAATGGCAGGGATAAGCCCTTCAGAATTGAATTTCAATTGATCGAGATTGTCCTTAGTGATTTGAATTGTTTCTTTTTGGAGATCAGCACTCATCGCACATTCACTTTCTTTTGTCTTAAAAATGTTTTAACTGCTGGGATTGAAATCTCACCGTAATGAAACACTGACGCCGCCAATGCCGCATCTGCGCCGCTTAAGGCAAAAACCTCATAAAAATGCTCCAAGGTCCCTGCCCCGCCTGAAGCAATCACCGGAATACTGACCGCTGATGTTACCGCACGGGTCAGCTCCAAATCAAAACCATTTTTTGTGCCATCCGTATCCATGCTGGTCAATAGGATTTCTCCCGCCCCCTTGGCTTGGGCTTCTTTGGCCCAGTTGATCGCGTCTTTGCCCGTGGCCGTACGCCCGCCGTGCGTAAAAACTTCCCAACGATTGCCGACGCGTTTAGCATCAATGGCCACGACGATGCATTGAGCGCCGAACATGTTAGCGGCCTGATGGATCAAACTTGGGTCCTTGACCGCGGATGTATTCATCGAAACCTTGTCCGCGCCGGCATTAAGCAAATGGCGGATATCATTGACATTGCTGATGCCTCCTCCAACGGTCAATGGCATAAACACGCATTCCGCGGTTTTTTGCACCACATCCAAAAAGATCTTTCGTTTTTCATGGCTGGCGGTGATGTCCAAAAAGACCAATTCATCAGCGCCGTTTTGGTCATAGGCTTTAGCGCAGTCCACCGGATCTCCGGCATCTCGAAGGTCAACAAAATTAACGCCCTTGACCACCCGCCCATCTTTAACATCCAAACATGGAATAATGCGTTTATTGAGCATTTAATAATTTAACCGCCTCTTTAAAATCTAACTTCCCTTCATAAATGGCCTTACCTGTAATGGCCGCGGCAACGCCTTCCATTGCCGATAACTTCTTAACATCTTCCAATGTCTCAATACCGCCGGAGGCAATGATATTTATTTTCTTAACTGTATTGAGTATCGTTTGTATTTGATCAAAATTGGGACCTGTTAAAGCACCATCACGGGCAATATCGGTATAAACCATCCACTGCAAACCCATGGCTTCTAATTCAAGGGCTAAATCAGTGCCTTTAATAGTGGTGACAGAAACCCAGCCATGACCTGTCACAAAACCGTTAGAACAGTCCAGGCTGACACAGATCTTCTCACCATAAAGGTCCAGCATGTCTTTTAAAAATTTATGGTCTTCAATGGCCTTTGTTCCTAAAATCACCCGCTTGACCCCGGCATTAATTAAATCTTCCACTGTCTGTTTATCCCGGATACCGCCACCAACCTCCACCGGAACATGGAGTTTTTCTACGATATCAATAATATGATCTTTGTTCCCCATGACCCCATTTTTAGCCCCATCCAAATCTACCAGATGAAGCCATTGGGCGCCCATCTCGCACCATCGTTTTGCCGCCGCTAAAGGATACAAGTCGTAGTCCGTCTGTTTGCCAAAGTTGCCCTGGAACAAACGCACTACCTGACCGCCTCTGATATCAATGGCAGGGATAAGTATCATAGCTCCCCAAAATTTCTCAAGATTTGTAATCCTGCCTTTTGGCTCTTTTCCGGATGAAATTGCACGCCCCAGATATTGTCACGAACAACCGCGGATACAAAATCGATCCCGTAATTAGTGATGCCGGCGGCGATGGAGGCGTCTTTGGGCTTTACAAAATAAGAATGGCAAAAATACATATTTTCACCGGATGAAAGGCCTTTGAACATTTGATT
>CAZABZ010000187.1:0-2513 GCA_964483535.1 uncultured Planctomycetales bacterium
CGGCTTGACTGATATGGGGGTCTAATCCACTGCCTGAGGAGGTCACTAAATCCACGGGGATTGGATCATTGTTCTTAGGATCAGCTGCTTTTAAAGCAGCAATCCTGCTCTTTACCTCATCCAACAAAGCAGGATTGGTGGGCCCTAAATTAGAACCGGAGGAAGCAGAGGCATTATAAAAAGGGCTCGTCGCTGATATCCTGCCCCAAAAATATTTCGGGTCATCGAAATTTTGTCCTATCAAAGACGATCCTAATATTTTACCGTCCCTTGAAATAATCAAACTGCCTTCGGCCTGTTTATGAAATACCGTTTGCGCAATCCCGGTCACGACCAGCGGATAAAGAATCCCTGTGAGCGCCGTTAATAAAATAAATAAAACGATTGCGGGTCTAATTTGTGCGCGTAACATTTTATCACCCTCCACTAACCCCTCCCATCAAGGGAGGGGAATAATTTGAATTCCCTCTCGTTAATGGGAAGAGATGTTATTTGCGAAACATTCAGGGATTTTTGGCCAAATGTCTGCAAGGCTTTACAATAATTTTTTTCCAAATGAAGAGAATCTTTAGAAAAAAATTGTTGTAAACTGAAGCAGACGGCCAAAATATCCCGTTGAGCAAATAATGTCTCTTCCCATTACACTAGATGTAACGCCACTAAAATCATATCAATCAATTTAATCCCTACAAACGGTGCAATGATCCCTCCTACTCCGTAAATCAACAGATTATCCCGTAAAAGACGGCTTGCGGCCATGGGTCTATACGGCACGCCAAATAAAGACAAAGGAATTAAAGCTATAATGATCAACGCGTTAAAAATAACCGCGGATAATATGGCACTCTGCGGTGTGGCCAAACGCATAATATTAAGCGCCCCCAGGGCCGGATACGTGCCCACAAACGCCGCAGGGATGATCGCGAAATATTTAGAAACGTCATTGGCTATACTGAAGGTCGTTAAAGAACCTCGCGTGATCAGAAGCTGTTTGCCGATCTTCACGACCTCAATCAATTTAGTGGGATTAGAATCCAAATCCACCATGTTCCCCGCTTCTTTGGCCGCCTGTGTCCCCGTATTCATGGCCACCGCCACATCCGCTTGGGCCAAGGCAGGCGCGTCATTGGTCCCGTCGCCGGTCATGGCCACCAGCCGTCCGCCGGTCTGCATATCACGGATCAATTTTAATTTGGTTTCAGGCGTGGCCTGGGCCAAAAAATCATCCATCCCGGCTTCCGCGGCAATGGCCGCGGCTGTTAAAGGATTGTCCCCGGTGATCATGATCGTCTTAATACCCATGCGGCGCAATTCCGCGAAACGCTCTTTAATGCCGCCTTTGATAATATCCTTTAATTGAATGACCCCCAGAACATTTTTGTTTTCCGCCACAACCAAAGGTGTGCCACCGCCTTTAGAAATTGTTTCTATCGATGACCTCAAATCATCAGGCAAAATCCCACCGGCACGTCGGACATAACCTTCAATAGCATCGACAGCGCCTTTTCTGATTTGACGGTTGGCGCCTAAATCCACCCCGCTCATACGAGTTTGAGCGCTAAAAGGAATAAACCTTGCTTCCAGTTCCTGGGTTTGCCTCTCCCTGATACCATATTTCTCTTTAGCTAAGACGACGATGCTGCGGCCTTCAGGCGTTTCATCAGATAGGGAAGCCAGTTGAGCGGCATCAGCCAAGGCATTAGCCGTTACTCCCTTGGTAGGAATAAAAGCCACTGCCTGCCTGTTGCCAAGCGTAATAGTCCCTGTTTTATCCAGCAACAACACATCCACGTCCCCCGCGGCTTCAACGGCCCGTCCGGAAGTGGCAATGACATTAGCCTGGATCATGCGGTCCATGCCGGCGATACCTATGGCCGGCAATAAACCGCCGATCGTGGTGGGAATAAGACAAACCAACAAAGCGGTTAATACAGTGACAGTAATCACTGTCCCATGACCCGCGGTCGCAACACTAAAAATGGAAAATGGTAAAAGGGTCACTGTCACTAAAAGAAAAATGATCGTAAAAACAACCAATAAAATGCTCAAAGCGATTTCATTGGGGGTTTTTTGACGGCGGGCACCTTCAACCATAGCGATCATATGGTCCAAAAATGTCTCTCCCGGATTAGCAGTAATACGTACGACCAACCAATCGGAAAGGACGCGGGTCCCTCCGGTGACGGCTGAACGGTCTCCGCCGCTTTCGCGGATGACCGGGGCACTTTCCCCTGTTATGGCACTTTCATCGACAGAAGCGACCCCCTCAATGACTTCACCGTCCATAGGGATGTAATCACCGCGCTCAACTAAAACAACGTCCCCCTTGCTCAAGATTGTCGCTGAAACAGTGTCATAACTGGAACCATGTATGGGCTTGGACATTTTTTTAGCCGGTGTGTCTTTACGGGCACGGCGCAGGCTCTCGGCCTGGGCTTTACCCCGGCCCTCGGCCATAGCTTCGGCAAAATTCGCGAAAACAATGGTAAACCAGAGCCATAAAGAAATGGCTA
>CAZABZ010000188.1:0-1280 GCA_964483535.1 uncultured Planctomycetales bacterium
AAAACACTTAACATGGCCATGGCGCCCTGAAGACGCGGATTATTGGGTTCAAAAGCCAATGAACGGTTAATCATGCTAAACTCATTGGAAGCATAAATACTCTGCTCAACGGCAGTTAATAATAAAAATACCAAAAAACCGCCGGCAAAAAACTTTAATAAAGACGGTCTTACAAAACCTTTCCCAGCACTACGTTCATACGCCCATCGAAAAGCCATCACCATACCTATAAAAACAGGGATGCAGGGTAAATATAAGAAATGCTCTGCTGTCGATACATGGCCTGCCCCCACCCCGATACTGGCCACCAATTGAGATACCGGAAAAAGCTCGATAAAAAACCATAATATCAAAAACAAAATAAAAGGGTGGATTTTTCGATAACAAAGAACAAAGATGATCAGGGCCGCGGCCCAAAAAAAACAAGTCGCCAACGCCTGCGGCTGGCCCATCGAGAGCATAAATGGCAAACAGCGATCATAATGTAAATCCACCGGGAATACAAACAAACGAAAATCTGTGATCACCGAACGCAAAAATGTCACAAAGCCCAAAATCAAGACACCGGGCTTGTCGGTCTGATGAATATTAGTAATGCCAAAATATTGACGCAACAACAAATACCCGGCGATCCCGACAAAAAAAGGCCATAAACATTTTAATTTCTGCTGCCAGGGATTTGTTTTGTCCACTGCCAAGAACGCCATGACAACAAACGGGAGAACTCCCGTGGATTCTTTGCATAATAACCCCAGAAAGAACGTAACCAGGACCAAACAGTCGACAAACCCGCGACGGTGTTTATAAGACCACAAAAACAACAAAAAACTGCTTAATACAAAAAAAGCGCTTAAAAGAATAGACCGCCCTGGGACATTGCACACCGCCTCCCATTGCACCGGATGAATGACAAACAACAGGCCTGTCCAAAAACCTATTGTATCATTATTCGTAAGCCTGGACACCAGAAGAAAAACTAAAAGCGCGTTTAAAATATGCAGGATGAGATTATCGAGATTATAAAAAAAAGAATTAATCCCAAAAGCCCGGTACTCGCCCATAAAACTAAGATTGACCAGGGGCCGATAATACGATTGGTCATGGAAATACCCCTCTCGAAAAATCGCGGGAATATTCCTGACAGATTTGATGGCCGGGTTCTCGATGATGGATATACGGTCGTCCAAGACCCTAAACGGTGTGGGCAACATAGAACCGTAAGCGATGAACCCTAAGACAATAATGGCTGCGGCACGTGCGAACATAAAGGAGGCTTAAGG
>CAZABZ010000188.1:1380-2458 GCA_964483535.1 uncultured Planctomycetales bacterium
CCAACTGAGCTACGCCAGCATCAATTTAAAACTTATTATATCTCAAGTGGATAAAAAATCTATCCATTGGAAGGAATTTCCTTATCGTCCGGACTTGAAAAGAGATGCTCTATTTTTTCCTGAACTTTGGGAGTCATATAAATACTGCTCCCCCAGATAGAGAACCAAACAATTTTATAGCCATCCCCTTCAGGAGCAAGGGTTAAATCAAAATTCATCTCGGCATTTTCAAATTTAACATCGAAAACATAGCGTTTGATCTGTTGGGGAGTCACGTTTAAAGGAATAAAATTGGCCTCTCCCACCCTTCGATGAAAGGGCATCAGCGCAGTGTCATCAGTTTCGATCCTTCCCCACTGTCCGCGGATGGTTTGCATAAACTGATCGAATTGATCAAAGGAAACCCTCTGCGACAGGCCCTTTGCCAAAAGACTATAGGCGCCCTGATTGTCTGACTTCTGCAAATCATCAAAGAAAAGTTGTGCTGTATGATCCACGTCTAACGGAAATTTTTCTTTCATAGTGGCGCAGCCTGAAAAGACAAAAATTATTCCTGCCATAAAAATGAACCATTTTGTTTTATTCATATCAATATCACCCTTTCTTTTCACCTAGGACTTGATTACGCAAACTAGCGAACATGTTCGAGTATTTGCGTGATACGGCTGATTTGGCTTTGAGCCAAAACTTCCTGAGTCAATTTCTCGCATTCTTTTATGGACAATTGACCCAGGCGTTGATGCATGCGCGGCAGGTAGCGCGCGTCCATGCTAAAACACCTGAGCCCCAACCCCAAAAGAAGGCTTAAATATTTCGGGTCATTGGCCATGTCCCCGCAAACAGAAACTTCTTTTCCGTGCTTAACGCCGGCATCCACGATCTTCTTCAAAGCCCGTAAAACTGAAGGATGATGCGGCAGATACATTTGAGCCACCCTGTCATTGGTACGGTCAACCGCCAGCATGTACTGTATCAAATCATTAGTGCCGATGGAGAAAAAATCCGCCTCTTGGGCCATCTCATCAATGATTTCCACCATCGACGGAAGCTCAATCATAACGCCCAGCGGAGGATTTTG
>CAZABZ010000189.1:0-2450 GCA_964483535.1 uncultured Planctomycetales bacterium
ATCCCCTCGGCCCCTGCTTCTTTGAGGGCCGGAATAATTTTACGCACAGTGCCTTCATCAATAACTGTTTCCAAAGCCACCCATTCATTGTTAACCAATGGTGAAATAGTGGGGTTGCGCAACGCTGTGACTGCCTTTAAAATCTTACTCAAATTCTTGCGCTGCACATTCATTTTAAGCCCCACCATATTCTTCGCGTTCAAGGCCCCTTTTAACAGCATAACAATCTGGTCCATTTTTATTTTTTTCCATGGATCTTTACGGGCTTTTTTATTGGCGATGAACTGTGTCGTGGATTCACACAAAGTGTCGACGATGCGCAGTTTATTGGCACGCAAAGACGAGCCGGTTTCGGTGAGTTCGACGATGGCATCCACTAATCCCGTGGCCACTTTAGCCTCGGTGGCCCCCCAGGAAAATTCCACGTCAGCCTTGACTTTATATTTAGCCAAATATTTTTTAGTGACATTAACAAGTTCGGTGGCGATTCTCTTGCCTTGCAAATCTTTGACCGATTTAATAGAGGAAGCTTCAGGCACCGCTAAAACCCAGCGGACCTTATTGCTCGTTTGCTTGGCATACAAAAGTTCGGAAAGGCAAATCACTTGGGAAGAATTTTCTTCGATCCAATCGGCGCCAGTGATGCCGCAGTCTAAGGTCTCATCTTCAACGTAACGGGACATCTCCTGGGCGCGCAAAAGCACCGGAGAAATTTCCTCATCGTCAATTTGAGGGAAATAGGAACGGGTGGAAACCATCACCTTAAAACCCGCCTTCTCAAACAATGCGACGGTAGCGTCCTGTAAGCTGCCTTTGGGCAATCCTAATTTTAATTTTTTCAAAAGACCCTGTCCCTTCGTTATCGTAAGGTTTTTATCACTGCGTTGACCGTATGGTCGATGATTATATCGTCCGCCCTATGATATGTAAAGTTATTTTATTGTCAAACCTCTTTGGCTGGGCTATAATGCCACGATTTTTAAAGTCCCCTCCACCATCAAGGTGGAGGAATAAACATATGAGGTGATTATGCTTGAGATCTTGCGCAGAAAAGGCGTCAATAAAACCATCCTTTGGTTCATCGCTATTGTCATTATCCTGTCCTTCGGTGTTTTCGGCACCGCTTACCGCCTGGACAATACCGTTAACAGCGCCGGCACGATCTACGGGCGCAATGTCAACATCAAAGATTTCCAACAAGCCTATTTGGATGCCCGTGACCAAGCCATCAGGATCTACGGCGATGAGTTTTTTAAAAACGGCAACAAGCTTGATTTGGAACAAGAGGCCTGGGACCGCCTGGTCCTGCTTAAGGAAGCCCAAAAACGCGATATTCAAACCAATGATCAAGAAGTCGTGGCCTACATTGCTTCATTCCCGTTTTTTCAAAAAAGCGGACAATTTGATCAAACCCTTTATGAAGAAATTGTGCAAAGCCCCAGGATCTTCGACCGCTCCACCCGTGACTTTGAAGAAGGCGTACGCAAACAATTAATCATTAAAAAGCTGATTGATTCCGTGGCCCCTGAAGTGGTATTGAGCGATGCGCAATTAAAGAAAGAATATCAAAAACGTAACCAAAAAATCACCTTGGAATATATTTTATTTAACGCCTCGGATTTTGCCAAGAACGCCACGGCCGGCGATGATGAGATTAAAACGTACTACGAACAACACAAGGAACAATTCCGCCTGCCTGGCTCCATTGTCCTTAATTATGTGCAGACCAAGGACAAAGCCTTGGCCGTAACTCTTTCCAAAAAACTGACACCCGGCAGTGATTTCGCCGCCATCGCCAAGACATTAAAACTCGAGGTCAAAACTTCAGCGCCGTTTACTCAAGAAGCGCCGATTTTAACCTTTGCCTCCAATCCCGATAACGTTGGGAATTTCTTTAAAATGAACCCTGGTGACTATTCGGTACCTCTGGAAGCTCCGGATGGTTGGCAAATCGTTCAGCTTAAAAAGAAAAACGCTCCTGCCATTCCTGCTTTGCAAGATATCAAGGCACAGGTCAAGCAAGCCCTCTTGCTGGAAAAAGGGTTTGCCCTGGCCAAGCCTAAAGCCGATAAATCTCTCCAGGCCCTGAAGGAAGCCTTAAAAACCAAGGATTTCAAAAAAGCAGCGACGGATCTTGGGCTAAACCCGCAAGAAACACCGGCGTTTGGCCGCAAAGATTATATTGCCAATACGGGCTTAATTCAGGAATTCCAACAGGAAGCTGACGCGCTTAACGCCGATAAAAGATTGAGCGAAGTCGTATCTACTTCTCAAGGGCCGGCCATCATTTATCTGAAAAAAATGGAAAACCCTGAGGACGGACAGTTTGAATCAGATAAAGAAAATTTCAGGCAGATGATCAGCGCCGAAAGACGCAGTCAAACCCTCATTACCTTCATGGGCCAACTGCGCGCGAAAGCGGGTGTTCAAAGCAAAATCAAACACCAATA
>CAZABZ010000190.1:0-2420 GCA_964483535.1 uncultured Planctomycetales bacterium
AATTTTTACTTTTAGACACAAAGCCTTCCTGAGTGACTGTCCATTCTTTATCCGGATCAATGATCGTGATATCCGCGTCAAATCCCGGTTTGATCACCCCTTTATTCGCCAGGCCCACGATACGTGCCGGCGCGAAAGACATCCTATCGACCATTTTGGACAAGTTGATGGTCCCAGGTTTGACCAATTCCGTTATCGTCAAACCCAACGAGGTCTCCAAACCGATCAACCCAAAGGGCGCGCCGTCAAATCCCACTTCTTTATCTTCCTTGGTATGCGGCGCGTGGTCTGTCACGATGCAGTCAATTGTTCCGTCGGCAATGGCCTTTTTGATCGCCTCCACGTCTTCTTTAGAACGTAACGGAGGATTAACCTTTGTTGAGGTATCAAAACTCCTGCATGCCTCATCCGTCAAGACAAAGTGTTGCGGGCAAGCCTCAGCCGTCACTTTAATGCCTTGGGATTTAGCAAAACGTATGAGCTCACAGGAACGCGCCAGCGACATATGTGCCAGATGCACCCGGGCATTCAGATAAAGGGCTATTTCAATATCGCGCGCGACCACCACTGTTTCGGCAATGCCCGGATCTCCTTTTAAGCCTAGCCTCGTCGACACAACACCTTCATTCATGACGCCGCCCGCGCTCAACAAAGGGTCCTGGCAGTGCTCAATGAGCAAAACATCCAGCATTTTAGCATATTCCATCGCCAGCCTAAAGAGACGGCTGTTAAGGACAGACTTGCCATCATCGGAAAACGCCAGACAGCCCGCGGTCTTGAGTTCCTCCATGTCCGTCAATTCCCCATCCTGTTGGCCCTTGGTGATAGCACCAATGGGATAAACATTGCATAGCCCCACACGACTGGCTTCACGGATAATAAATTCAACAACCATGGCATTATCAATAACAGGGTTGGTGTTAGGCATGCACATAATGGAAGTGAACCCGCCTTTGACCGCCGCGCGTGAGCCGGTCTCAATGGTTTCCTTGTCCTCACGGCCCGGCTGGCGAAGATGTGTATGAATATCGATCAAGCCCGGCAACACTTTCTTGCCCGCGGCATCGATAATCTCATGCGGATGCCGATCGGCAACGGATATCTTTGCCGCGATTTGGGTGATCTTGCCCTCTTCACATAAAATATCCTGCGGCTTGTCCCAAATTTTATCAGCGTTAACGATAATGGCGTTTTTTATCAGTAGTCCCATAATTTACTCCGTTTTTGTCCCCAGTACTAAATACAATACCGCCATGCGCACGGCCACACCGTTCGTTACCTGGTCTAAAATCACAGATTGCTTGCCGTCGGCAACATCAGCGGACAATTCAACCCCCCGGTTGGTGGGGCCCGGATGCATGACTATCAAGGAATCGCTGCCTTCATTTAATTTGGCTTGATTGATGCCAAACAGCCTCGAGTACTCGCGTATGGAAGGCAAAAATTTATCCTGTTGACGCTCCTTTTGCAGACGAAGGGCAATCACCGCATCCGATTGCTTTAAAACCTTTTTTAAATCGTAACAAACTTCAACGCCCAGGGCTTCAATGCCACGCGGCATTAAGGTCGCTGGGCCGCAGACGGTCACCTTGGCGCCTAGTTTGGTCAGTCCCCAAATATTTGAACGCGCCACCCTTGAATGCAGGATGTCCCCGATGATGCCGACCTTCAAGCCCTCGATGTGGCCGAATTTTTCCTGCAAGGTAAACATATCCAAAAGCGCTTGGGTGGGATGCTCGCGACAGCCATCCCCGGCATTGACCACCGAACACTTAAGCCCCTCGGCCAACAGGAGCACCGACCCTGACGAAGAATGGCGCACCACCATGGCATCCACATTCATGGCTTCGATATTGCGGGCGGTGTCCAACAGGGTCTCGCCTTTGCTCGTCGAAGAAACATTAACGGCAATATTAAGCGTGTCCGCGGAAAGGCGTTTGGCCGCCAGTTCAAAAGAAATACGCGTACGGGTGGAAGGCTCAAAAAATAAAGTCACAACGGTTTTACCACGCAAGGCAGGGACTTTCTTGATGTCCCTGCTGGAGACTTCCTTAAATGATTGAGCGGTCGCCAGGACCAGTTCTATGTCCTGACGGCTTAAATTCTCCAGGCCTAAAAGATGTTTGTGTTGCCAAAACATGCGCTTAGCCCTCCTCCATGATGACCTCATCAATTTTCCCGTCAGACTCTCCCAAAATGACCTGCACATCCTGGTTTTTGGCGGTGGGGATATTTTTACCCACAAAATCCGCGCGAATGGGCAGTTCGCGATGCCCACGGTCAACCAGCACGGCCAATTGGATGATCGCTGGCCTGCCAAAATCAACCAGCGCGTTTAACGCCGAGCGTATGGTGCGCCCGGTAAAAAACACATCATCCACCAAAACAATCTTTAAATCGGTAATATCAAAATCAATTGA
>CAZABZ010000191.1:0-2408 GCA_964483535.1 uncultured Planctomycetales bacterium
GTTTGCAGGCATTAATAAAAAGAAATATTATACTCACGAAAGAAGGGGAAAGGGGTGTTTATAGATTACAATGGGGTAGTTTCGCCTTTTGGATAGATAACTTTACAAAAATGGAGGAAAAAACAGAAGCCAAGAATACAGAGAAAAAAGGATCCTAATACAAATTGCTGTAGAAATCTTTTCATACAAAAAACCTGCCTATATTTTTGCATAGAATTTCTAATACGAAACGGTTAAAATACCTACAACCAAAAAAACTACAGTTTATTTGGATTTGGTGGTGACTAGCCATACGATGTCCAAAACTCCTCCCATACGCAATAAGAAATGCTGCATGTGCGGCAGGCCGGTCTTTACCGATCGTTCACGATATTGCCTCGTATGTTCCAGATTCGCCTTTCGCATGAAAGCAAGGCAATTTCCGCCGTGGGTCGTTAAAAAAATTTGGGAGTACGTGCGCAAGTACGGCTATGTTTGCTATTACACCGGAATGCCGCTCGATATGACCGATCCCAAAAGCCCGTGGTTCTGCGTTTTTGATCATTGGGCGCCGCATGATCTAAGCAAAATCGTGATTACCTCTGCCTTAATCAACGACATGAAATCAGACCTTTCTGAAGAAGAGTTTTGGTATTATGTCCGGGCGTTGGCCAACTTTAGGCGGAATCATATTCCGGTAAGAAAGAGGAAGCTTACTTTTTGGGACCATCATTACGCCTTGAAAGAAGAAAAACAAACCGTCTTAGCTTCCCAAGCCTATCCCATGGCCCATACGGGAATATGCGACCTTTGCGGCAAGCGGCTTAAAAATAAACTTTTCACGTACTGCTCTACCTGTTTCAAAATTGTTTATCGCCTGCGTCACGAAGCCAAACATTTACCGCCCAAGACCGTTGAAGATACCCTCAACTATATACGCAAGAACGGCTTTGTTTGCTATTACACCAAGATGAAACTTGATATGAAAGATCCCACAAGCCCATGGTATTGCTTTCTCAATCATTGGAGACCCAGGGATGTAGGAAAAGTTGTGATCACATCCGCATTAATTAACGTTATGAAAGGCGCTCTTACGGAAGATGAATTTTGGTATTACATCAAAGCGCTCGCGGACTATAAAGACAAGGGCAAGCTGATCGCTAAGAAAAGGCCGGTGTTTTGGAGGCGTCTTTAGACAAAAGTTTGTTTTTATTTAAAATATGTTATCCTTTATTAGGGGGTATTTAGACCCCTGTTTTTGGAGATAAAGCAGATGCGTATCTATGCAAAAATCATTATTTTATCGTTGAGCCTATCAATCATCCCATTGATTCTTGTGGCCGGCATATTTCTTTATAATACCCAAAAAGAATTAAAGGCGGAGATTTATGAACGGCTCAACGCCGTCTCAGTACTTAAGAAAAACAAACTGGAAACTTTTTTTAATTCCAGAAGAGAAGCCTTAAGGGCCATTCAAGGATTTTTAGACGTCGAAATAAACCTCCCGACATTACAAGAATTTGATCGGGACCGTTATAGCTTTGCCTATTCTAAAGCTAAATGGCAGTTGGATGATCAGCTCCGGGCTTTTGTGAATTCTTATGCGTATGCCGATATGTTGCTCTTAGACAAAAAAGGCAAGGTTGTCTTTGTCGCCAATTCTGCGCATACCAAGGCATATCTTGACAGGACCCTTTTTAATGACAGGGTACTCAAAGAGGCGAAAAACGGTATCTATGATAGCGGCCCTGTAGCCACTAAAGATTTGAAATATCCTTATATTTTATACATGATTTCAGCGGCACATGATACACAGGGCCAATTTAGCGGGTATATTGTATTGGTTGTGGACATGAATATTATCTATGGTTTTATTTCGGATAATACAGGATTGGGCAGCACAGGTGAAACATTTTTGGTTAAAAAAATTTCGGACAATAAATTTTTGTTCATCAGCCCTCTTTTGTATGATGCCAAGGCCATCCTCAATAAGGAAACAGCGCTTGCCTTCAAAATACCGTCTCTTGATAAGAAAATAAATCAGAGCATTGATTATAGAGGGCATGAAGTATTGGCGGTGGGGCAGGATATCCCGTCCTTGAATTGGCAGCTGATTACAAAAATTGATAAACAAGAAATTTTTGCCTCAATCAACAATACCCGTGCTTTATTTTTTGTCATCTGTTTCTTGATGTTAGTTATTATTGTGTCCGGTTCCGCGTTCTTCGCGGATTTTATTTTTGTTCCGATCAAAGAATTGCAGGCCATGGCTATCCACGATCCATTGACGGGCCTTCTCAATCGCAGAGGATTGCAGGATGCGTTAGTAAAAACATTTGCTGTGAGCCAGCGCATGGGCATAAGCGTCCAGGCGTTGCTTCTGGATTTGGATAATTTTAAACAGGTCAATGACCGTCATGGCCATGGGG
>CAZABZ010000192.1:0-2385 GCA_964483535.1 uncultured Planctomycetales bacterium
ATAATGGCAATGATCCAAAACCGGACGATGATTTTATTTTCATTCCAACCGGATAATTGCAAATGATGATGAAAGGGCGACATTTTAAAAATACGCCTTCCCGTCAGCTTAAAAGAAAACACCTGTAAGATCACGGACCCGGCTTCGATGACAAAAACCCCCCCTAAAACCATCAGCCATAATTCCTTTTTAATCAATACAGCGATCATCCCCAAACTGCCGCCCAAGGCCAGTGAGCCTATATCTCCCATGAAGACGGTCGCCGGATAGCAATTAAACCATAGAAAACCAAGACTTGCTCCGACTATAGCGGAACAAAAAACGGTCAACTCTCCCGCTCCCGGCACATAGGGAACGTACAAATAATTGCTCATCTCCACGTTACCCGTCACATAACTTAAAATGGCTAACGTAAAAGCCACCATCAAGGTGGTGCCAATGGCCAAACCGTCGAGGCCGTCGGTCAGGTTGACCGCGTTGCAAGAGCCCACCACGACTAAAACCACCCAGAACACAAAAAACGGCCCCAGATTAATAATCAAATTCTTAAAAAACGGCACATCCAGATTGGTTGTGATAGACGGATACAAATACACAAAAACCCCGACAATAAAAGCGATCATGACCTGCCAAAAAGATTTGGCCATGACAGAGATCCCCCGATGCGGCCCAATCCCTTTTAATTTGACATAATCATCAATACCCCCCAGCAGGGCGAAAGACATGCAGACCCAGGAAGTCATGATCATGAAACTATTCGACCAATTGCCCCATAGCCCTACGGACAACAAAATACTGCCGACGATAAAAACTCCGCCCATCGTAGGGGTGCCTTCTTTTTTGACCTGAAACTGGTCCAGGCCCGGAGCATCCCGGCGTTTGGCCGATTCACGGATTCGGCGCTGTTTAGTTAGATTAATAAATACGGGCCCCAATATCATGCACAACAAAAAAGCCGTGACCGCGGCCATGCCGGCGCGAAAAGTGATATAGCGAAAAATATTAAAATGGGGAGAATTCTGGATGTATTGCGACAAAAAATAAAACATGAGTTTTTAACCCGACCCTTTTGGTGACGCCAATAGAAATTCAACCACCTGCTCCATGTGCATACGTCTGGAGCCTTTAATCAAAACCACATCTCCGTTATTAAAAACCTTTGCTAAACATTTTTGCGCGGACTCCACATCTCTGCAAGCAAATACCTGCATTTTTTTATTGCGACGCTTGGGATTAGCGGCCATCGCCTTAGCTAAATGACCAACCGTAATTAAAACATCCACACCTGTCGCCTCAATGGCCCTGCCCATGGCCTGATGCAAAGCCCTGGATTGACTTCCTAATTCCAGCATATCAGCGGCAACAAAAATCCGCTTAAATCTTGTTTCAATGGCCTTCAACGTTTGCAAGGCTGATCTCATCGATACCGGGTTGGCATTATAGGTGTCATTAACAAGCCACCCCCGCCCTAAACGAACGATTTGCCCGCGTCCCTGAGGAAATTCAAAAGATTTAAGCGCGAGGACAATGTCCTTCACAGGTACTTTAAAAAATACGCCGCAGCTAAACGCTATTAAAGCATTATAAACATTATTAACGCCACAGGAATCTAATTCAATATTTTTACCGCCCACATAAAAATTCAAATACCGGCCGGAAACTATATTTATATCAGAAGCTTTCCAATCTGCTTTGGCCTTTATACCGTAAGTCATGATTTTAAAAATATTCTTTTTACGGGTTTGTTGGGACAAAAACGCATCGTCAGCGTTAATAATAACTGTGTCTTGGGGCCCCATAAAAGAAGTCAACGCCCATTTCTCTTTGAGGACACCATTGGTGGTCTTTAATCCTTCTAAGTGCGACTCGCCAATATTGGTAAAAACCGCCACCCTTGGACGCGCCACATCAGCCAACCAAACGATCTCTCCCGGCCGATTGGTGCCGCATTCCAAAACAACGATTTTGTGCTCTGCCTTTAACTTAAGCAAGGTCAAAGGCACGCCAATATGATTATTTTGAGTGCCTTCATTTTTTAAAACTTTATATTTGCGGCCCAAAACAGCGGCGATCATTTCCTTGGTTGTGGTCTTGCCCGCGGAGCCGGTTAAAGCGATGACCGGTATTTTAAAACGCAAACGGTGGAACCGCGCGATGTCTCCCAAAGCGCGTATGGTGTCCTCAACGCGGATAACGCTGATTTTAGGATCTTTGACTTTAACAGGTTTATGCACAACCAGGACACGCGCGCCTTTGGCGCAGACGGCGTCAATAAAATCATGCCCGTCAAAGACCTCGCCTTTAATCGCGATAAACAATTCCCCTTTTTTGACGATGCGTGAATCAATACAAACAGAGCTCACCTGTCCCCTGGCAGGCCCCTGC
>CAZABZ010000193.1:0-2370 GCA_964483535.1 uncultured Planctomycetales bacterium
CAATTGCGCGAAAAGCAAAAGATCAAACGTATTTACGGTGTTTTGGAAACACAGTTCCGTAATTATTTTTTGAAAGCAACAGCAACCAAAGGTGTTACAGGGCATATCCTTTTGCAATTCCTGGAACGCCGTTTAGACAGCGTTCTTTTTAATTGCGGGTTTGCCAAGTCGCGTACCGATGGCCGTCAGATCGTCAGCCATAACCATGTGTCGGTCAATGGCCGCCGGGTCAATATTGCTTCCTTTATGGTCAAGCCTAATGACATCATCGAGATCAAAACGGATGATAAAGCAAAGGGCCAGATCAAGGTGAACATAGAAACCACTAAAGAACGCAAGGTCCCGGGCTGGCTGGAGGTAGATGCCGCGAAGATGGTTGTCAAGGTTGTGCGCGTTCCAACGCGTGAAGATGTGACGTTTACGGTCAACGAACAGCTCGTCGTCGAGTTGTATTCCAGATAACAGGTAATTTTACGGAGGATAATCACATGGGTGTCAAATGGCGCGATTTTCAAATGCCAAAACGTTTAGATTGCGAAGAAACCAGCTATACGAACACCTACGGTAAATTCGTAGCTGAGCCTTTCGAGCGCGGGTATGGTGTGACCTTGGGCAATTCTTTGCGCCGTATTCTTTTATCATCCATTGAAGGTAGCGCTGTTACCTCTATTCGTATCGAGGGCGTTTCGCATGAATTCTCTACGCTTTCCGGTGTTTTGGAATCAGTGACAGAGATCATTCTTAATGTCAAAGCTTTGGTCGTCCGTTCTCATTCCAAGGCCCCCAAGACGGTTTATATCAAGGTCAATAAAAAAGGCGAGATCAAGGCCAAGGACATTATTTCAGATGAGATCGTTGAAATTTTGAACCCTGAGCATCATCTGCTGACCTTGACCCAGGACATTCCATTTAACATGGAATTGGAAATTTCCCGCGGCCGTGGTTATGTGCCGGCGGACCAGAATAAAAAAGAAGGAGCCGCTGTCGGGACGATCTTCGTGGATTCTATTTTCACCCCGATCATCAAGGTTAATTTTACCGTCGAGAATACCCGTGTCGGCCAACGCACGGATTATGACCGTTTGCTGGTGGAAATTTTCACCAACGGAGCCATCAATCCTAAAGAAGCGTTACTTTACGGGGCCAATATTCTGCAACGCCATTTGGATGTTTTCGTTGCTTACGGCCAATTGCCCGAAGAGGAAGAACAGGAAGAAGAAGTTTCCGCCGAAGAAGAAGCCTTGTACACCAAGCTGCGCCTGCCGATTTCCGAGTTGGAATTATCGGTGCGTTCTTCCAATTGCCTCAAAGACGCCAATATCAAGACCATCAGTGATTTGGTCCGTCGTCAGGAACCGGAATTGCTGGAGTTCCGCAATTTTGGTAAAAAATCGTTAACAGAAATCCAGGATATTCTTAAAGCCATGGGTTTGAATTTGGGTATGAAAGTCGATACCAAGAAATTAAGGACCAAGTAAGATGAGACACGCGAAATCAGGAAACCGTTTAAGCCGTAATCAAAGTTTAAGAAAAGCGACCTTACGCGACATGGCCAAGGCCGTATTTTTGCAAGAGCGTATTTGCACCACTCGTGCCAAAGCCAAAGAAGCCAGGAAGCTGATTGAAAAACTCATCACTCTTGGGAAAAAAGACACGCTGGCGGCGCGTCGTCGTGCTTTCGCGATCCTTTGCGATCATACGGAGGTTTCTCAATTATTTAGTAAAGTAGCCCCGCGTTTTAAGTCCCGCAAGGGCGGATATACGCGTATTATTCCTTATATGCAGCGCGCCGGTGACAATGCCGCTTTAGCTTTTTTGGAATTGACTGAAAAAAGCCGGACTATTATCACGGGTCAAAAGCGCGTCAAAGCCGAAAAAGAAGCAGGGGATGTCAAGACAGTTTCTGAAGCAGAAACCAAGCCTGTAGCACCAACAGCAGGCGGGGCGGCAACGCCAACGCATTCTCATGCTGATGTGAAATCAACACCCAAAGCCGCGGCCAAGCCAAGCGGTGTCAGAAAACTCTTTCAGCGCAAAACCGGCTCGGAATAAATATTTTTACTTCATATTCCTAAAAAAGCCTTCCAGTTTCTGGAAGGCTTTTTTATTTTATTAATCTGTCTGCTTATGAATATTCGGCCATTATACTTTCCCTTACCTGCTCAGAAAAGTATAATGTCCTCATATTACGCAGTAAAACATATCGGTATCGGCCACCTACATCTGAGAGATTAAATTTAGAAAAAATTTAAGAA
Organism: uncultured Planctomycetales bacterium; assembly: GCA_964483535.1. Taxonomy (GTDB): domain Bacteria; phylum Omnitrophota; class Gorgyraeia; order Zapsychrales; family Fredricksoniimonadaceae; genus JABDGZ01. The sequence continues at coordinate 2,256 of CAZABZ010000193.1, forward strand.
TATTTCCGCTATCTTCTTAACTATATTCATTTCAATAGGTTATGTAGGGCTCTTTGGGCTTGCCTCATTTGACAACCCCAAAATATATGTTACCCTTTATTAAGGTAGCGCTTTC
>CAZABZ010000194.1:0-2367 GCA_964483535.1 uncultured Planctomycetales bacterium
CTTAAAATATTCGCTCGGAGGCATTTGATGGTACAACCTAATACAAATAGCCCGGTCAAAAAGGGCCCTCGTCCTAATCGTAATCCCCCCAATGGTAATGTTTGGTTTTGGGTGATCATAGGAGTATTTTTTCTTCTCCTGATGGCAGTTCAAGACAAGTCGAATGTAAAAACAGAGAAAGAACTGACTTACTCTGAATTTTATGCCATTTTAAAAGACAATCCTCAAACACATCAGATCAAGCATATGGAGTTGACCGAAGGCCCGGAGAATACTTTAAAGGGTGCTTATGCCGATGGCTTGGCATTTAAACTTAATATCCCTTCGCATGACGATGATTTGATTAAAATGGTCCGGGAAAATGTCAGTGATTTTAGCGTCGTTCCTCCGGAATTATTTTGGAGCCAGTTATTTTTTCAATTGATACCATTTTTGGGGATTTTCGCGTTGATCTGGTTTGTGTCTTACCGCGGCTCGCAAATGGGTAATAAGATTTTTGCTTTTGGCAAGTCACGCGCCCAGATCACGGGTGGCGGGAAGGTGACTTTCGCGGATGTGGCCGGAGTGGATGAGGCCAAAGAAGAATTGCAGGAAGTCATTGAATTCCTTAAAGACCCCAAGAAATTCGAGAGGCTTGGCGGAAAGATCCCTAAAGGTGTTTTGCTTGTAGGGCTTCCGGGGACCGGAAAAACATTATTAGCCAAAGCCGTCGCCGGTGAGGCAGGAGCGCCATTTTTCTCTTTAAGCGGTTCGGATTTCGTCGAGATGTTTGTGGGCGTGGGGGCTTCACGTGTGCGTGATCTTTTTGAGCAAGGCCGTAAAGCCGCGAAAGCTTCAGGCAAGGGCGGTATTATTTTTATTGATGAAATTGACGCGGTGGGCCGTCAGCGTTTTGCCGGTATTGGCGGAGGCAATGATGAGCGCGAACAGACCCTTAACGCCTTGCTTGTTGAGATGGATGGCTTTAATACGGTCAGCGGTTTGATTTTGATCGCCGCCACCAATCGTCCGGACACCTTGGACCCGGCACTTTTGCGTCCCGGGCGTTTTGACCGTCAGATCGTGGTAGGCCTGCCGGACATCAACGGCCGTGAAGGCATTTTGAAGGTCCACGTCAAGAACATTAAATTAGGCGAGGACGTGAATTTAAGACGTATTGCCCAGATGACCGTGTATTTTTCCGGAGCCGACCTGGCCAATGTTTGCAATGAAGCGGCCCTGCTCGCGGCCCGTCGCAATAAAGAAAAAGTCGGTATGGAAGAAATGTTGGCCGCGGTTGAACGTGTGACCATGGGGCCTGAGAAGAAAAGCCATGTGACTTCCAAAAAAGAAAAAGAAATGACGGCGTATCATGAGGCGGGGCATGCTTTATTGTCCCTGCTGATCGATGAAGTGGACACTTTTACAAAGGTTTCTATTATTCCCCGCGGCATGGCCGGCGGTTATACCTTGACCCCGCCCAAAGAAGACAAGCATTATATGTCGAAGAATGAATTAAAGGGGATGATGGTTGTATTGTTCGGCGGTATGGTGGGTGAAGAGATCTATATGAACGATACCACCACCGGCGTATCCAATGACCTGCAAAAAGTCAGCCAGATCGCCCGCAGCATGGTCTGCCAATACGGCATGAGCGATAAGCTTGATAAATTGGCTTTTGGTAAATCAGGTCAGCAAATGTTTCTGGGCCGTGACCTGTTTGATGAAAAAGATTATAGCGAAGAAACGGCCCGTAAGATCGATGAGGAGATACACAGTCTCGTTCACGAATCTTACGAGAAAGCCAGGAAACTTTTGCTTGATCATCGTGACAAAATGGACCTTCTGGCCAATCGTCTGATTGAAAAAGAGACCATAGACATCGAAGAAGCCAGGCTTTTGCTCATGCTCCCGGAACATAAACTTAATCTTCATTCGGACACGCCTCAAAGTTCGTAGTATGAATAGACGCCCTATTTTTGATCTTAATGCCCGTGATACTCATTTGAGTTTGGGGCATGTGACACGGATCATGGGCATAGTTAATTGCACGCATGATTCTTTTAGCGGGGACGGGAAGCTCGATTCCCATAAGGGCGGCAAGGCGAATACCCTTGCCTGTCTGCATTTTGCCCGCAAACTCATCCGTGATGGCGCGGACATCCTTGATATCGGCGGAGAATCCACCCGTCCGGGGGCTTTGAGTGTTGCCCTGAAAGAAGAGATCAGGCGTGTCATCCCCGTGATCGATGTTTTAGCCCGTAAAATCAAGGTCCCTATTTCGGTAGATACTTCTAAATTGGAAGTGGCCCGTTGTGCTTTGGATGCGGGTGCCTCTATAGTGAATAACATCAGGGGGACCAAAATAAGCACAGGTTTTTTGAAAAT
>CAZABZ010000195.1:0-2363 GCA_964483535.1 uncultured Planctomycetales bacterium
ACGTCCCCGTTTACAGCGAGTGGGTGACGACATTAGACGGGTATGTGAACGCGAATATTCAACCGCAGGTTTCCGGGTATCTCATCGCGCAGATATATAAGGAAGGGGCTTTTGTCCATAAAGGTGATGTGCTTTTTGAGATTGACCAGCGCCCGTTTAAGGTAGCCCTTGAAAAGGCCCAAGGAGAATTGGCCCAGGCCAAGGCCCAATTAGGCAAGGCAACAGAGGATGTTGACCGCGATACGCCCTTAGCACAAGTCAAAGCCATTGCCCAAAGCCAACTGGATGACGATATCCAGGCCCAGTTGGCCGCTCGTGCCGCGGCGGCGTCAGCCCAAGCTGATGTGGACCAGGCCCAATTAAATTTGGATTTTACCAAGGTCAAGTCGCTCATTGACGGGATCGCGGGGATTGCCAAGGGACAGATCGGGGATTTGGTCGGGCCCAACACTCTTTTGACAACTGTATCACAGGTTGATCCAATCAAAGCTTATGTTTCCATGACCGAGTCAGAATATTTTCGTTATACTCATGCAACCTCGCGGGAAGATTTGGCGCCGACATTGACCTTGGGAAATGGAGAGACCTATCCGTCCAAGGGGACCTTTATTTTCGCGGACCGTCAGATAGATACCGGGACAGGGACCATTCTTGTCGCGGTGTCTTTTCCTAATCCGGGTAATGTCCTGCGTCCCGGCCAGTTCGGACGTGTGCGCGCTGTGATGAGTGTCAAGAAAGGCGCACTTTTAGTTCCTCAACGCGCTGTGATAGAAATTCAGGGGAATGATCAAGTTGATGTTGTAGGGAGTGATAATAAGGTAAGCACCAAATCAGTGAAAGTCGGCGAAACAGTCGGCCCTTTGTGGGTCGTTGAACAAGGGCTCCAACCTGGTGATCGTGTGGTGGTCGAAGGGCTCCAGAATGTTAGAGACGGAGCAGTAGTTAATCCAACACCCATTGCTTCATCCAAAGAGGACAGATAACACATGTCTAAATTTTTTATTAACCGTCCTATTGTAGCAATGGTCATTGCTATTTTGACTGTTATCGGCGGTTTGGTTTCATTACAAGCACTGCCTCTGGCCCAGTTTCCCCAGATTGTTCCCCCGCAGATCTTTATCAGCACGGTTTACACGGGAGCGGACGCGATCACGATCGAGCAGTCGGTCGCCACACCTTTGGAACAGGCCATGAATGGTGTGGAAAATATGCTTTACATGCAGTCGACTAACGCCAATGACGGCTCCCTGCAAGAAGCCATTACTTTCAGCGTTGACAGCGATTCCAACATCGACGAGGTCAACGTGCAGAACCGCCTGGCGCAGGCAGAGCCGAATTTCCCTCCTGATGTCAATCAATACGGCTTGGCATTTCGCAAATCAACGGGCTTTCCGATGATGATCATTTCATTGTATTCGCCTAAGAGGACGTATAAATCTGTTTTTCTTTCGAATTATTCTAATATTAATATTAATGATGTGCTCTACCGCGTCCCCGGTGTTGGGGAAGTGAGGATTTTTGGCGCAGGGGATTATTCAATGCGGATTTGGGTCAAGCCGCAAGTTTTAGCCAAGCTGGGGCTGACCGTTTCTGATATCGTTAACGCGGTCAGTCAGCAGAATACCGTTAACCCTGCCGGCCAAATCGGCGCTGAACCGGCACCCAAGGGTAAAGAAAAAACTTACACCCTTAGGGCCCAGGGGCTCCTGATTACTCCGGAGGAATTTGGCCAAATTGTGGTACGCTCCAATCCGGACGGCTCGTTGGTACACCTCAAAGATGTTGCCCGTATTGAATTGGGAGCTCTTAACTATCAAGTCATTGGGAGATTTAACGGCCAGCCAAGCTGTAACATTGCTGTTTTTCAAACCCCGGGATCTAACGCGATAAAGGTCGCCGAAGGGATTAAAAATGTCATGGCGCGGCTCAAAGAACGTTTCCCCGCTGACCTTGACTATAAAGTTGCATTAGACACCACACTGCCGGTCACTGAGGGGATCAAGGAGATTTTAAAAACTCTTATGATGGCGATGCTTCTTGTTACTCTGGTCGTCTTTCTATTCCTGCAGGATTGGCGGGCCACGCTTATCCCCATGATCGCTGTCCCGGTTTCATTGATCGGTACTTTTGCTTTTTTCCCGTTTTTACATTTCTCCGTCAATACGCTTTCTCTTTTCGGCCTTGTTCTCGCCATCGGCCTTGTTGTCGATGATGCCATTATCGTGGTAGAGGCCATCCAGCGTCATATAGAAGAAGGCCTATCTCCGCGCGATGCGGCGTTTAAGGCGATGGGAGAAGTCTCAGGCCCTGTCATAGGAATCGCCCTGGTGCTTTCTTCCGTATTTATTCCCGTTGCTTTAATG
>CAZABZ010000196.1:0-2353 GCA_964483535.1 uncultured Planctomycetales bacterium
CTAAAACGCAAAACATCCAGCGCCCTCATTGCCATTGCCGGCATCCTAACTTCTTTCGTTTGTAGCTGTTTACTCTTTGCGCAAATATTCCAATCCAATCCTCCAGCCCAACTCCAGCAATCCTTGACCTGGATCACGATTGACGCCTTGACCATTAATTTTGGCTTTCTAATGGATCCGCTGGCGATCATGATGCTCTTGATGGTCACCGGTATAGGCAGTGCTATTTTTATCTATTCTATGGGGTATATGAACAAGGACCCCGGTTGTCCAAGATTCTTCGCAGAGTTAAGTCTCTTTGCCTTCTCTATGATAGGCATTGTCCTGTCCAACAATTTTATTCAGCTCTTCATCTTCTGGGAACTGGTGGGTTTATCTTCATATCTGCTTATTGGTTTCTGGTATGCCAAGCCTTCTGCCGCGGATGCGGGGGTCAAGGCTTTCATGGTCAATCGTTTATCCGATTTCGGATTTCTCTGCGGGATCATCTTGTTGTGGAGCATCTCTGATATCGGAGGTGGCCGCAGTTTCCTATTTACCGATTTGACAACGGTCGTTGGCCATTTAGACCCTCATCTGCTGACAATCGCGGCGCTGTTACTTTTCTGCGGCGTGGTTGGTAAATCCGCGCAAGTCCCTTTACACGTTTGGCTCATCGATGCCATGGAAGGCCCAACGCCTGTCAGCGCCTTGATCCACGCCGCGACCATGGTGGCCGCAGGTATTTATCTTTTAGCCCGCACCTTTTTTATTTTTGGGCCTTCGATGACAGCGCTCACTGTTATCGCGTACACAGGCGCCGTCACCGCGCTCATGGCCGCCACCCTGGCCATCGCTGAAAATGACATTAAAAAAATCCTGGCCTATTCGACGCTCAGTCAATTAGGTTTAATGGTCATGGCCTTAGGTTTAGGCGGGCCCATGCAAGGGATGTATCACCTGATAACCCACTCCTTTTTTAAAGCGCTTTTGTTCTTGGGGGCAGGCAGCGTGCTTTGCGCTCTTGGTCATGAACAAAATATCTGGAACATGCATGGCCTGTTTAAAAAAATGCCTGTCACCGGTCTGACCTTTCTCGTCGGGGCCTTGGCCCTTTGCGGTATTTTCCCATTAAGCGGTTTTTGGAGCAAGGATGGCATCTTGGCCTTGGCCTATACGCACAACACCGCGCTTTATTTGATATCCGCAACGGCCAGCGGTTTAACGGCCTTTTATATGGGGCGATTATTCTTTGTGGCGTTTTGGGGCAACACCCCTTCGCCTGCTGAACACGGGCCGCACGAATCGCCTTTGGTCATGACGATCCCCTTGATCTTTTTAGCCGTCCTCTCTGCCATCGGAGGATTTATAGGGATCCCTCATTTCCTGTATCCGCAAGCAGCCCCTGGAGAACTTAATATGCAAGGCGCTGTCATTTCTTCTGTTGTTGCGCTTTTGGGCTTAGGCATCTCGTATATGATCTACGGCAAACGCACTCAAGCCGATCCCTTGGTGACAAAACTTGGAAGTTTCTACACGGCATTAAAAAATAAATTCTATTTCGATATTGTTTATGGATGGTATGTCGATAATATCCAGCAAAACTTAGGCCTTTTTTTATCATGGTTTGAAAAAGAATTCATTGTCCGTCGGGGCGTTGGCGGGCTTACAAACCTGGCCCATTCTGGCGGCAAGACCCTTCGTTATTTACAAAATGGCCTGGTCCAATTCTATGCCCTGGTTTTTGTTCTTGGGGCGGTGGGCCTCTTTTTGATGCTGGTTAAAACTTTATGATAAATCCAAATCTTTCCTGGATCCTTTTGTTGCCCTTGCTTGGATTAGGCTTTGTTTGCTTAGTGCCTGCTGATAAAACCCTCCTGATCCGCCGGATTGCGAAGGTGGCTGTCCTTCTGCCGTTTATCTTGTCTGTCTGGGTTTATGCCACTTACGATCACGCGGCCGGTGGCTTTCAATTCGTTCAAAATATTCCATGGGTCGTCCCTTTAGGGATTTCCTATCACCTGGGTGTCGACGGAATCAACTCTCTGCTCATGCTTCTCCTTGGAGCCGTTTCTTTTGCTGCTGTTTTGGTGTCCGCGTCCATTAAAGAACGCATCAAGGAATATTACGTTCTTCTGCTCATCACAATTATCGGTACATACGGAGCTTTTCTTTCGTTGGATATTTTCTTTTTCTATTTCTTCCATGAAGTAGCTGCTGTGCCGGTCTTTTTAATGATCGCTATTTGGGGATCCGAGCACCGGGAATTCGCTGCCATGAAACTGACCCTGTTTTTAATGGCAGGTGCTGCTATCGCCCTGATCGGATTATTGGCCTTGTATCTGGCGACGGGCCTTCAGACATTTGATTTAGT
>CAZABZ010000197.1:0-2351 GCA_964483535.1 uncultured Planctomycetales bacterium
CTTTATTGACGGTGGGGACTTTGTTAAGGACGCGCGAAACCGTGGTGATGGATACATTTGCCTTTCGGGCGACATCAGTTATGCTTATTTTCTTTTTAATCACGTTATGATAGAGATGGGCAAAAGGTTAGAGTTTTACAATATCTCCCACTTTAAGTTCGACGGATTTGTCTTTGATATCCGCGGCACAGATATCCCGGCGGACCTGAATGACTTCCAAAGTGGCTATTTCATTTGAATTGCGATAAGCCTTCATCAGATTGCCAACACTAACTGAACTATTCGCCTGGCCTAAATCCACGATGACAAAATTATTAGCCGCATTAATACTTATAATGGAACCCTGACTTTTGCCCATGCTAACTGCGGGCGGGGCCTGCACCGCCGCCTGCTTCTGATTATTAGGGGCATTGACAATAATGGGCGGCAATTCCATGCTGCCGGAAGAAGATGTGGGCGCGTTTTCAGAAAGTTTTTTATCCAAACCCTGTTTGATTTTCCAGATATCATCGATACGGTTTTGAATGACGCTCTCCGTCTCAATTAATTTTCTCTGCATCGCGTCTTTGTCGTCAGTGAGGCGCGCGACAGTCCGTTCAAGCTCAAGCTTGGCAGAAGATAAGTCCCTGATTTGAGACAGTAACGCCAAATTTTCTTCTTTGAGTTTATCCGCGCGATCATTGACCGCTTGCTGGTCATTACGTGAACGGGCTAAATCAATGGAAAGATTATCCGCTAAATCCTGGCCATATTTAATTTTTTGAATAATTTCATCTTTCTCATTGCTTACCTTTTTAACCTCCACCTCCAGATCGGAATTCTGTTTCTTTAAGTCGACCACTTGCAAAGCGGCCTGGTCCAAATCAGATTTCGCTTTTGCAAGCTCCACCTGCAAAGCAGCCTTCTGTCTAAGCACAGAGGCCCAATACTTGTCCCCCTGGACAGACGACGTCACCTCCACCACAGGAGATGAAGCGGGCGCATTATCTGAAGCAACCGGGAGGCGAACAATCCGGGTCTTATAAACAATTTGTGTCGGACGGTCTTTAAGTTTTTGCATCAGATCGTCGCGTTCGCGGCTTATGGTTGTGACCCTATTTTTCCAATCATCCCGATCGGTATTAGCTTGATCCATCTGGGCTTGCAAATCATCAGACTTGTGTTTTAAATCATCGTAAAGGCTTTGGACTTGGGCCTTCTCTTGTTGTGTTTGGGAAATTTTGTTATTGAGCTGGTCCGCGTCGTCTTCCAACTTCTTAGCTTTAGTTGTCAGGTCCGCTAACTTATACTCATCATTGGCAATTTGACTATGCAAACTCTGGGTCTGTCCTTCTAAAGTTTGCTTTTGCATTAAAGCCAAGACCGCGACAGCGGCGCTGACCACAACAAGCATCCCTAAAATCCATACACTCACGCGCACAGCTATGGACATGACGGCTCTCCTGATTAACTTTTTCTATTATACAGAATATAACAAACCGTGCGCTTTAATACAAGAAGATTTAGAAAAATTTTACTCGTAGCGGATATTATTTAGATAAAAAATACACGAGGAGGGATTATCATCAACATTGGCGATCCACGCAAAGCCTCCGCTGATATAAGTCAGATCTTTGCCGCGTAAATCAATTTCATATTCTTTCCATTGCTTGGATAAAATCACAGGTCCAATCGATGCTGTGTCCGAATCAGGATATTCCCGGCCTTGGCCTACCCCGCCTAACCTGAATTCGGCGATTTTTTCGCCGCCATTCTCACCGCGGGCCCAAAAGATCAGCTTTTTAGCGCCGGTTAAATTGTAACCGCCTTTTCTATCTCCCCAATTATCAGCTGGATTAAGCCAGTAGACCCCCGCCCAATGCCGGCCCTTTAAGGAACAGGCAACATCATACTCGGCTTTAATACAACTTTTGCTTTCCTGACAATTGTCCTTCCACGCGTCATTCATTTTAATACACTCGCCGGTGGGCATATACCCGGAAGGCACAAAACGGTTGAGCGACCCCTTGTCCTGATAAACAAAAAAAGGTTTAAAGATTTTAGATGGATGCCCCTCGCCGGTCATGTCGCTGTCTTGGGCATGGGCCATGCAGGAAATAAATAAGAATAAAAGTAAAAACAGTGACGGGCCTTTTTTCATCATGATCTTTCTGAATTTATGGGGGGATTTAAAAAAGGTGACAGGCGCAATCCCTAGAAATTGTACCTGTCACCTTTTTGTCCACTAAACGTTATCTAATTCGCCTAATTTCTGCTGAGCTGCTTCGGAAGGCTTCCAGAACCAACCACCCGGATCCCAACATTGCGCGTAAAAGAACTCATTAATAACTCTCTTGTATGCGCTGACAGCT
>CAZABZ010000198.1:0-2349 GCA_964483535.1 uncultured Planctomycetales bacterium
CTGCACAAAAAAACAGCGGCCCGCCGAAAATCCCGCTTCGCAAAACTCTTAGCGGCGAAATAATAAGCCTAATTCCACCACCAATTTTTCCACTGCGTATTGCGGGTTAAGGCGGCTGCGTTTAATGTTCAAATCCGCCTCTTCTAAAGCCTTAAGCCCTCGCTCAAAACGTTCCTTGCCCAGAAGCTTCCCTTCCTTACCCCAATACCACACCAAGGCACCCATGATCTGCAAGGGATGCACATCCTCACGATAGAAACCGTCTAACATTTTTAATGCCTCATTGCTGCGATTAGCTGTTATCAATTTGGTCATATCAAAAACATTTGGGCCTTCAGGCCGGGCCATGACCACGACCTTGGACAAGAGGGTCAAATCTTTTAAATCACCTTTGAGCATGTTTTCGGTGGATTCTAAAATCACATCACAATGCTTCGCCGGTTTTTGACAAAAATTGATCAGCACTTGAATGTCCGCGGATTTTAATTTATGGACCTGGCGCAAAATGATCAGGCGATGAGGCGCAATGACCGGCAGGGTCAGGAACGCTTGTTTTAGTGTGTCAGTCCCAAGTTCCCTGGCATCAAGATTATCAAAATCAAAATTCAAAGCTTCCTGGGAATTTTTGAAAAATTTATTTTTGATTTCGGCAATGCCGGCGTCTTTGGCTGGCAGGTCATCGCCAAGGAAAAGATAAATCATAGTTATAGTGATTTCATTAAAGAGCCCTTACCAATTTTCAATGGTACGCTCGACAACACGGGTGGCAAGATCAGTCATCGCGGCGTTTATCGCGGCGCTCTGCGTTTGGGCCTGAGGCCCTGTAAGAAAATACGTTGTCTCCCCGGCAAAAGAAGGTTCTTTCCAGAGGACCTTACCGGTGGCTCTGTCCGTCAAGGTCAAAGAAACAATGACCCGTATGCGGTATTCCTGGACATTTTGATTTACGTCCTGGCGCAAAGTGTCCTGCGTAAAACCGGTTAAATCGCCGCTGAGCACCAAGTCCGCCTTGTCCGGGTCAGCAATACGCAAATTCCCGTCAAATAAAAACCTGTCTATAATGGCGGTGCGGACATTGGTTTCCAAAAGCGGCACATAAACCCCTTGGATATTTTCATCAACATAGCCGACTTTATTCTGGAAAGGCTGGATGGCAATCTTGCGGTAATTTTTAGACAATAAAGACCCGGTCGTATACCCGCAGCCGGCGAGACCCAAGACAAGCAGCATACACAAAAGAAAACGTCCCATTAGTACTCCGTAAACTTAATTGTTATTCCCCGATAATTTTTAATTGGGCCAAAGCCTTAGACGCCCAAGGGGTGTCCGCGTAGTTATTGACAACTTCTTTGTAGTAAATCCGTGCGGCTTTAAGAGACTTCTGCTTTTGATAAAACTTGGCAATGACAAAATTATTTTCCGCTTCCCTGTCTTTAAGACGGTCCATCTGTATTTTGGCTTCCGGGGTCAGTTGACTGTCCGGGTGAGTTTTGACAAATTCATTAAACTCCTCCATGGCAATGCCGCCCACCTTCTGCTCATGCTGCGCGTCCGAGGCCCTGGCCGTGTCTGCCATGGCAATCTGGAATTTAGAGGCTTGGGCCCATTCGCTGGTCGGGTAATCGTTCATGGTTTTCTCAAATTCATCCCGGGCTTCCTGGTACATGCCTTTTTCTTTCAAATAAAGCCCGATCTTATATTGGGAAATCGCCGCGTATTTGCCGTAAGGCGCGTCTTTGATAACGGTGCGTAATATTTCAATGACCCTGTCATCGCTGCCTACAACCGTCTCAGCCCATTTGCTACGGCCTTTGTTCTCCAGGAGATGATTAGCGATATTGTACTCCAAGCCGACGATTTGCGCGGCCCGTTCGCTAAAAGGATATTTATCAATGACTAACTGATACGCTTGATACGCTTCATAGGGCTTGGTCATGTCTTCCAGGCATTGGCCTATAAAAAATTCAGCTTCCGGGGCTTCTTTGGCCCGAGGATAAACCTTGATCAATTTTTTGAACTCCGCTATGGCTTTCTTACAATTGCCCTGGTCTTTAAAACTTTGGGCATATTCCAACTGGTCTTGGGGCGTGGGTTTTACTTCCCATTTGGGATTGATAAACTTGCCTGTCTCAGGGGTCCAAATCCAGACAGCCGGACTGAGAGAAGGAAACAAGAATAAAAATAAAGCGGATAAGATAATATTTCGACGGACCATATTTTGCAAATTTAACACAGTTAACCCGCTTTGTCAATCCGCTTAGCGCTAATAGCGCCCGCCGTTTTGGCCGGCAGGGAAGCTTTCAGGCGTATCCCTTTAGCTAAAAATTTGACCTCATGCACCTGGCCCTG
>CAZABZ010000199.1:0-2332 GCA_964483535.1 uncultured Planctomycetales bacterium
ATATCTCTTTGGATGAAAGAGAAGGTCAGTATTGGCTTTACATTCTTGGCCTTAATACGCAGACACGCTTGACAGACCGCTTCTCGGTCAATTGCGGCATGGAGTATTATTTTCCGGATATTCAGAAGTTCCATGTTGCGGATGGTGTTTCAAATGATGTGTGGGGTAGTTATATGTCTATCGATACGGCTTTCAATTACCAGATCATTCCCAATAAGCTGGTGGCCGCGTTAACATATTCTTATGTGCCTACCAATAGCGTAAAGATAAAGCATTCAAATCCGGGCCGGGATAACGAGGATTTAAATGAGCTTTATGGAAATATGGTTGGTGTGCGATTGCAGTACCTTTTTTGAAATTATAATTGAAAAAAGAAGGGCAAAGCGATTTAAAAAAACAAGGAGAGAAATTTATGAAAGGATTTAAAACAAATATTGAGAAAGACACGTTAGAAAACAGAAAGTTTCGTAAAGTGTTATACACGGGGAAACACAGCCAGTTGGTGTTGATGAGCCTTCGTCCAAGAGAAGACATTGGGATGGAAATACACGCGGAAAATGATCAATTCTTCCGTTTTGAGGCAGGACAGGGCAAAGCAATTATTGACGGCAACGAATACGAAGTTAGCGACGGTACGGTGATCATTGTACCCGCCGGAGCGAAGCATAATATCATCAATATATCAGATTCAAAGGAATTGAAACTGTATACTATTTATTCTCCGTCACATCACAAAGACGGTATAGTTCGGGCAACTAAGGAAGAAGCAGAAGCTAACGACGAAGAGTTTGATGGTAAAACCACAGAATAGTAAACAAAACGGGCAAAAGTCACGATTTCATTTATCTTACAAAAATCAGGCTATAAATAAGCAGTAAAAGGACGATTGACGTAATAAGGACATAGAGCGTATCTTTTTGTTTTGCATAAATGCCAAGTGAAAAGAGTACTCTCATAATAGGGGTGGCTATTAAACACAATAAGCCTAATTGAATAATTCCACTACTGTGAAAAGACAGGGCGGAGGTTAGGATGCCATAGATGCCTTTTAAACGTTCCGGTTCTCCTTTGAAAGTGGCATACCCCGACCCAGTCGTGCCATAGCGGTATAAGTACAATATCCCTCCCAATAAAACCAGCACAGCAGAAACAATCACCCCAACTCTAAGGATGTTGCCGATCCAAGTTTCCATTTTTTGTGATACATTTTTTGTATCGGAAGGATCCATTTAAAATTTACCTTTTAAGCCATTGAAGATCATTTCTATGGCTAATATGAAAATAACTGCGCTAAATAGGATTTTTAATGATTTGGTTTTAGATTTTATAAGAAAATGAGTCCCTGCAGTGGCCCCCAACAAGACACCCAACATGACGGGCATGGCCAAACCAGGATCGATATAACCGCGGTTTAAATAAATACCCGCACTGGCAGCGGCGGTAACACCAATCATAAAATTGCTGGTTGTTGTTGAGACCTTAAAAGGCATTTTCATAATTTTGTCCATGGCAATGACCTTAAGCGCCCCGGAACCAATACCCAATAAACCGGAAAGGGCCCCGGCGATAAGCATAAGTAAAAATCCGCCGGGGATGTTTTGCACATGATAATGACGCAACCCGCCGGATATCGGGTAGGTTGAATCCATATTGAATATTTGCGCCAAACGGTTTGTTTTAAATTCAGAGGGCTCCTTAAGATTTTGTAAAGAGCTGTAGGCTGATTGCAGAAGGGCAAGACCAAAGACGATGGCAATATAGCGAGGGGCAAGTATCAAGGCTAAAAACGCTCCCGACAACGCTCCTATCGTTGTTGCGATCTCAAGGAACATACCGACGCGCAGGTTGGAATATCCTTCTTTGATATATGTAGAGGCCGCGCTGGAAGAGGTGGCGATTACAGATATTAAAGAGGCGCCGATAGCGTAGCGGATATCGACGCCAAAAGCAAGGGTGAGCAGCGGCACGATAACAATACCACCGCCTAAGCCTGTAAGCGCTCCGATAAATCCTGCTAAGATGGAACCCAATCCGATTAAAAGAGTCAATTCAATGGTGTTCATGATCTCCTTACTGAGCGCTCCCTTAGGCCGTAAGATTTTTATTATAACATCTTGGATTCCTTTGGCAATTTTTGGGTTTTGTTTTAAATGCGCGGTGATTATTACTATAGTTTGATCCCTTTTCGACTGGACAAATAGGACAGGAAAAGATAGCATTATCCCTGTTGATGTATTAAAAATAAGGGAGTATGTGGGTGCCACAAGAGAAACCAGTCTTTTTCAAACACTATAGTGCTTCATTAATGCTCCTGGGCGCCATTGCCGTTGGA
>CAZABZ010000200.1:0-2325 GCA_964483535.1 uncultured Planctomycetales bacterium
TCAGGGATTAAATAATCAAAAGGTCCATCAAGGGGAAGATCAAAGACGATTTGGGCGATCATATTAATGGAATATTCATAGCAGCGCAATAATATCTGCGACGGCATTAGGTTTGGATAATTCGCTCATTCGTCGTCGCAAAGCATCTAAATCTTGAGGATTAGAACCCCACTCATGAATGGTCTCAACGATCTGGGGCAAAGAACTCTGGCCCTGGGACAGCTCATAGGTGCTTAGAACCTTAATATTGTTGGTTTCCTGCCCCTGGATGGCGCTAAAAAATAACATCGGTAATTTTTTCACCAATGCTTCCGAAATGGACAACCCTCCGGGTTTAGTCACCATGACATTAGAGACAGCCATCAATTCATCCATATTGTCAACCAACCCAAAAATATGCACGTTCTTGTTGGCCTTGGGTTTTAAGTGTTCGTATAAATCCCGGTTTTGCCCGCAAACAATCAGCAGTTGGTACCTTCCGAGCAGCTTTATTAGCTCTTCAATCGGCCCCATACCAAAAGAACCGGTCGCGATCAAAATAGTCAATAGCCCATCTTGAATTCCTAATTTTTTCTTTAACGCTAATGGATCGGGCTTTTGGGAAAACTTGGCATCCGTTGGAATGCCGGTCGTAAAAATCTTTTCAGAAGGCACGCCTAAAGAAATCAATTTATTTTTAGTGTATTCACAGGCTGCTGTATAAGCATCAATTCCGGCACTCACCCAAATGCGATGCGCATCAAAATCCGTTACGACACAAATGATTTTGGATTTAATTTTTCCTTCACGTTTTAAATACGCGCAAACTTCCGCCGACAAAAAATGGGTCGTGATAACATCATCAAACTGTTCCTGCATTAAAAATTTCTGCAACGCTTGGGCATTAAAGCCATTGTACAAACGCCGTACACCTTTCATCAATGGCTGCATCCAGGGAGCATCCATCAATCCAAATAAAAACCCCCAGGCCCAAGGCAGATGGGTAACTAAAAAGGTATAAACCCCTGGATAATTTTTCTTAAAGAAAGGATTGGTGTAATCCAGTGCATCAACCAGACGGACGTCGCAGGCGCCCTTGGCTTGTAAGCCATGGAAAATAGCCTCTGCTGCTTTTTTATGCCCGGCCCCGGCTGTTGCGTGTATGACTAGAATTTTCATTTTGGATAATTTGGGCAGCTGCTTTTAAATCTTTGACGACGTGATCAGGCTTGACCGTCCACTTGCGCATATAGCGGCGGTCCTGGTGGCCTGAAAGCACAAAAATAGTCTTGCAACCGGCATTGTGCCCGGTCTTGATATCGCCTTCGGTATCTCCGACGAAAAAAGCCTTTTGCGCGTGGACAATGGTTTTATTGAGAGATTTAAGGGCCTTCTTTAATAAACCGATACCGGGTTTGCGGCAGCTACAGCCGGCATCCGAGCGGTGTGTGCAATAAAAACTCTTACGGATTTTGCCACCCACCTTCTCAACGCCTTTAATCATCTTAGCATCAATGCGTTTGAGTTTATCAAAAGAATAAATACCCTTGCCCACCCCAGCTTGATTGGAAATGACAAAAATCTTGTGCCCGCTTAAAGTTAACGCGCGGATCGCTTCCAAAGATCCGGGAATAAAATGAAAATCTTTGACCTTGGTCACGTAAAAGCCGTTACCCGGAAACTCGTTGATGACCCCGTCTCTGTCGAGAAAAACCACTTTCATATATAATAACCTTTTTCTTTAATTTCCCTGTATTTACTATAAACGGCCAATTCATTAAAACCGCTTAAAAATGCCGCCACAAAACCATAGTAACCGTCTTTATATCCCTTTTTACCGATAAAACGCCTGAAAAATCGATCCACCGTCCGCCATATGGCCTTGCCCAAAGACATTTTCCGCCCGTCCAAATGCCATTTTTTTGCTTCCAGCGTCGAGTAACGGTTGATCTTCGCAATAAAATCCTCCACATTGCGAAAACTATAATGGATCGTTTTGCCCTTTAAAGTGCCTCCACGATATCCTTCTGCGGTCTTGAGCCCCGGATGAATGACATCGTAATCGGCCTCAGACCATTTCACATGATTTTTATTGTATAAACGAATATGTGGATTAGACCAGCCGCCATGATTTAATGGCACATCGCCCAAATAATTGATTTGAGGCGCCCAGTATGCCGCGATCTTAGGGTCCCCTTCTTTCAGGGCCACGGCAATCTCATTTTTAAGATCATCTGTCAGGCGCTCATCGCAATCCAAGATCATGACCCAGTCATTCTTTGCCTTAGAAGCCCCGAAATTGCGGTGTTTCCCCTCGAGCTCCATGTGCCGGATGAATATTTTATC
>CAZABZ010000201.1:0-2322 GCA_964483535.1 uncultured Planctomycetales bacterium
TCGACGTGTGTGAAGGAATGTGGTTTGGCGGCAAAGCGTTTGGGGGCGGGATTATGGATTTGATGCACAATGCTTTCTGCCAGGGATTTGCCGATGGTTTTGATGGACGCTAAATGCGAGGCAGTGGCTGGTTTGAGATCAGCCAGCGTGTGATAGCCGTGTTTAAAGAGCATTCTTGCCCGGACGCGTCCTACACCTTCCAAGGACGCTAATTCCAGTAATTCTTCCTTGATGCCGTAACGCACGCGCAAGCGCAGGGCCTCTAAATCAAAAGTCATCTTTTTATAGTGAAGCAGTTGGGCGATCATGCCTGCGGCGTGCAACAGCCACCCGGCGGATTCCACATGGCGGTAAATATCTCCTGGGCCAACGTTGAAATCATCGCACATGTTCTCTTCCTTGTCTTCGTCGATCCAGCGCGACCATAGCCACATGGTTTTAAGCGTGGCATAATAAGTGTAGACATCTTGCAGTTGCTCCAAATTGTTGGGGGTTATGATCAATTCGTCCTCGAGCTTATTGGCTAAATTTTCCAGCTCCTCGCCGTCGTTTTTCCCTACATTTAACAGTTCACTGTCAGGGCAGCAGGTGAGCATATGCAAAAGGCCGTACGTGGAGAATGATTTCCCTTCGTGGATTTTGGTCAAACCTTCGCGCAGGATGAGGCTGGTCATGGGATCAATGTAAAGGCGGCTGGTGGTATTGCCAAAGGGCGTGGTGAAATATTTAAAGCCGCTTTTATCGATAAAACCGTTTTTGCGCAGGTATTCGAAGATGTCGCCGACCAAGCTTACCAGATTAACTCCCTGGCGTTGGTAAGAAAGGAAGGTATGGTTAAGAAAATCAAACATGCCGGTGATATCATGCACATAACCCGCGGCAATGGAAGACAGGATGTGGATGCGAAGGGCTGATTCAGAGCCCAGTTTGGAAGTGATAGGTTCGGGTTTGGATAAAATGAACCGTTCAAATAAAGCGTTTTGTTCTGAAAGAGATTTGGCCATGAGTACGGCTTCCCCGTAATCATCGTATTGAGGACGGCCGGCGCGGCCGGCGCATTGCTTGTATTCCGAGGTGGAGATATACACCGATCCCAGGCCGCTGGAATAACGTTTGCAATCGCGGATGATGGCTCGACGGGCCGGAAGATTGACACCCGCGGCCAGGGTGGGGGTTGAGCAGATGACCTTAATGATATTCTTTTTAAAATGATCTTCAATCAAATGGCGTTGCTTGGGGGTCAGGCCGGCGTGGTGAAAAGCGCATCCCGCCTTGACAATTTCCGCTAATTTTTTGCAGACCTTGGTGGCGGAATGGTCCTCGCTGATTTCATTAGCCAAATCATCGAGGATTTTCTTTTCGTCACTCGTAAGTACGGTCACGACAGAGTGGCATAATTCGCGTGCCGCGGCCTGGGCACTACGCCTGGAATTAACGAAGACCAAAACCTGTCCGCCGCCGCGAAGGGTGTCCATCACAAGCTTGTTTAAGTCTTCGTGGGCGTCCTCCTTGACCAATCGGATGGAATCGTTATTAAACATGATTTTTTCATTAAAATAAACCCCTTCTTTAAGGGGGATGGGGCGCCAGTGGCTTAGGGCAAGATTGGCATCCAGCCAGCCGGCGAGGTCTTGGGCGTTGCTGATGGTGGCGCTAAGGGCTAAAATTTGAATATCCGGTTTTAATTGCTTGATGCGGGCAACGAGGATTTCAAGTGTCGGCCCTCGAGATTCATCGTCGATAAAATGGATCTCATCCAGGACAATGACTGAAAGGGAGTTGATCAGCCATCCGGCTTTTGAGCGCAGGAGCGAATCGACTTTTTCGGCGGTAGCGATCAATATTTGATAGCGGTCCAGATATTTGCTGGGCGAATCCAGGTCCCCGGTGGCAATACCGATTTTGATCCCCAAAGACTCATATTTTTTTTTAAAGTCATGGTATTTTTCATTGGCCAAGGCTTTTAGAGGGGCGATGTACAAAGCTTTGCCGCCATCTTGCAGGATGGATTTAAGCATGCACAGCTCAGCGATCAGGGTTTTACCTGCGGCTGTAGGCACGGCCATGACCAAGTTTTTTTTATCCAATACCCCTTTGTGGATGGCTTCAGCCTGGGGTGGATATAAGGTGGTAATGCCGGAGGCTGTCAAAGTATCAATGACTGTCTGGGGGAAGGCGTACCGGGTCAGCAGTTCGTTGAGATCCATTCTTGATTTTGTAACACAAAGGCGGGTCATTGTCAAATTGAGCCCACAAGAAAATTTTTAGACGGGCAAGGTGGGCGTATTTTAGTGACGAAAATTTTGTTTGGTGGTATATTAA
>CAZABZ010000202.1:0-2313 GCA_964483535.1 uncultured Planctomycetales bacterium
GTGGAAGACATGGCCGCCGTTATTACCAGCACGGCTGTTTCCCTGCAAGCGACCAGCCAGGGCGTCCAGGATGTGCTGCAGGGATGGAAAGATGTTTCCCATAAAACCAAAGAACTTCTCAACCGTATTAATGAAAAATTGCTGGAAGGCAATTTATTTAAAGTTTTTTAGCGGGAGGAGGTAGTGATATATGTTTGTCTTAGGTAATTTTGTCGACGCGCTGGCTTCTGTCGTCAGTATTTTTTTGACGATCATGTACTGGTTGATCTTGATCCGGGCCCTGGTAAGCTGGGTCAATCCTGATCCGTTTAATCCGATAGTACAGTTTCTCGTGCGGGTCACTGAGCCCCTTCTGGAGCCGGTCCGTCGCCTGTTGCCGCCTTTGCCGATTGATGTTTCGCCGATCATTGTTTTTTTTATTATTATATTCCTACAAAGATTTTTGGTGGCCAGTTTATATGATTTAGCAATGAGGTTGCACTAAGCGCTTGCCAAAAGTCAAAAGTTAAGGTATAAAAGGGTTTCATTAAACTTATAATTTTCGAGGTGGTTCATGTTTGATCAAGTCAAGAAGTTGATGGAAATGAAAAAGCAGGCGGACATACTCAAAAAAGAATTGGAGGCCACTATTATTGAGGTCCAGGAAACCCGTGGCATCAAGGTGGTTGTTAATGGGGCGCAGATTTTTCAGTCCATTGACATCGAAGAAGGCCTTTTGAATGCCGGCAATAAGAACCGTATCCAGATGGACCTTTTAAAAAACATGAATACCGCCGTGAAACGTTCCCAGCAGGCGGCGGCCAATAAAATGAAAAATATGCCCGGATTTAATTTGCCGGGACTGTCGTAATTATTTAACTCCAATGAAAGGACAAAAAAATGCCTTACGATCAAACATTAGACGTATCTTCATTTAAAGAGGTGGTTGATTTTCAGAATACCCGTATTACCGTCGGAGTTTATTCTTACAATGGGGCGCCCAAGAAATTGCAGGTCACCCGCGAGAACCAGATCGACGGCCAGTGGAGTTTCACTAAATTAGGCCGTATGAGCAAAGAGGAAGCGCAGGGGGTTGTCCCGATCATGATCAAGGCCATTGAGGCGATGTGATATGGGCAATGAAGTTTATTTAACCAGAGCGGGTTTTCACAAACTTCAGGCCCAGCTGGAAAACCTCAAGACCGTTGAGCGCCAAAAGATCGCCAAGGCCATCGGTGAGGCCCGCACCCAGGGGGATATTTCCGAGAACGCGGAATACGACGCGGCCAAAGAGGCGCAGGCGCATAATGAGTCGCGCATTGTCGAGCTTGAAGGGAAGCTGACCAACGTGCGCATTATCGAGAATGAGAATATCCCTTCGGACAAGATTTTTATCGGCGCTATTGTCACCATGCAGGATTTGGACAACGACGAAGAACTGACGTATATGTTAGTATCGCCGGAAGAAGCCAGCTACGAAGAGAACAAGATTTCCATTTATTCTCCCATCGGCAAGGGATTATTGGGCCATAAGGAAGGAGAGTCCCTGGAGATCAATGTGCCGGCGGGAATCTTAAAATATAAAATCAAAAAGATCAAGAGACCATAGGATTGGTGTCAATTTGATTTCAATCGGCGTTATCGGTTGCGGGCATTGGGGCCCGAATCATGTCCGTATTTTTTCCCAGTTGACTAATTCCCGCGTATTGATGTGCGCGGATTTGGATGAAAAACGTCTATCCTCAATTCAGGCGCTTTTCCCAGAAATTCAAATCACCAAGGATTACAAAGATATCCTCAATAATTCCGCCATCGACGCGGTAGTGGTGGCGGTGCCTACCAATTTCCATTTTAAAATTACCCGGGAAGCGTTGCGGGCGGGCAAACATGTGTTGTGCGAAAAACCTTTGGCTATGCGTGCCGAAGAATGTTTGCAGTTGGGCGATTTGGCCAAGTCCGTTGGAAAAATATTGATGGCCGGGCACATTTTTATTTTTAATCAAGGCATAGTCAAATTGCGTGAATATATTGTTTCGGGCGAAATGGGCAAGGTCCATTACGCGCATTCCGAGCGTACCAATCTTGGGCCTTTTCGTTATGATGTCAATGCTCTTTGGGATTTAGCGCCGCATGACATTTCTATTTTTAATTTTCTCTTTAACAGTTCTCCGGTGTCGGTTTCGGCACGGGGCCATAAATGTTTAGGCGGTAATTTGGAAGACCTCGGATTCGCCACCATCGACTATCCTGATAATATCATGGTCAATATTCACGTCAGTTGGTTGGACCCTAAGAAGGTGCGTCAGATTACCGTCGTGGGAAGCCAGAAAATGG
>CAZABZ010000203.1:0-2287 GCA_964483535.1 uncultured Planctomycetales bacterium
TCCGCCAACGCGCAAGCCGCGCGCGCCATTTTAGGCCGTTTAGTACGGTCACGGTCTCCGCCGCATCCAAAAACCAAAATAATCTTCGCAAGGGTCACGGCCCTTAAGCTCTTCAGCACATTGGATAGCCCGTCCTCGGTATGCGCGTAATCGATAAATATAAAAAACCCATTATTATTCTCGACCGCTTCAAGCCTGCCTGGCACATGGGCTAAATTTTCAATGCCCTGACGGACAAGCTCCGGATCAAAGCCCTGGGACAGCCCCCACGCAAATGCCGCCAGAATATTATAAATGTTATGTTTCCCGATAAATCGGGTATGGATCTTTATTTTACCTTTTGGAAAAATAATTTCAAATTGGCTGCCGCTCAAATGGTATGTGATGTTTTGAGCGCGCACATCTGCCGGAGTGTCGATGGCATAAGTGACAATTTTACTTTTAGTTATTGGGCACAGGCGCTTTCCGTAATCATCATCCACATTGATGACGGACTGGGCCTGGGATGAAAGATTTTTAAACAACAGCGACTTGGCTTTAAAATAATTGTCCATGTCCTTGTGATAATCCAAATGGTCCTGGGTCAAATTAGTAAAAATCCCCGCTGAAAAATGAACCCCTTCAAGCCGCCCTTGGTCCAAGGCATGGGAAGAAGCTTCAATCACACAATAATCAACTCCCAAACCAACCAATTGCGCCAGGTAACGCTGATTGTCCAAAAACCCGGGAGTGGTATTTTTCGAAGGAATGATCTTTGTGCCGATTCTGTAATTGACTGTTCCAATCACCCCGCAACGTTTGGCGGCAGCGTGGATAATGGACTCAATCAAATACGTAATTGTGGTTTTACCATTGGTGCCGGTAACACCAACGCTTTTGATCTTATCAGAGGGTGACCCAAAAAAACGCTGCCCGATACAATACAAAAAATATTTCGGATCATCCACATCCAAGACGCAGACATCGTCCATCCCCGCGCGGGGACCATTGGATCCAGATTGTTTAACGATAATTTTAGCGCCCTTAGCTATCGCATCCTTGATAAAGTCTCTTCCGTTGAATTTAAAACCCTGCAAAGCCACAAATAATCCGTCTTTTTGTTCCTCACGAGAATCGCAAGAAATGGTCAAGACTTCAAAATCCCGATAGGAAGCAGGTAAAGGTTTATTATAAATTCCGTCGATTAATTCACTTAAACGCATATTTTAAAAGAGATCCTTTATCCGGGAGCATCCTCATCTGTTGCGGGCTCTCGCTGGGTATTAAGATATTTCAATGAATCCCCCACCACTTCGGAAAAAACAGGCGCTGACACTGAGCCTCCATAATAGGCCGGGTGCGGATCATCAAAAACCACCACGCAGGCCAGACGGGGGTCCTCAACCGGAGCAAAACCGGCGAATGTCGCGTAAAAATGCGCATGCGAATAAATACCGCTGACCACTTTTTGCGCGGTCCCGGTTTTACCGGCAACGGGGATCCCCGGAATCGCCGCCTTGGTCCCGGTGCCCTCACGTACCACGCCTTCTAAAATGGCCTTCATCCGCTTTGAAGTTACCTTAGAAATAACCTTATCCAAAATTTGAGGATTATGCGCAAGTATGACCTGGCCTTGACTATCCTTGATGTATTTAACCACGAAGGGGCGCATATAAATCCCATCATTGGCAATGGCGGAAATGGCGCCCATCAATTGGATCGGTGTTACCGTCACCTCCTGGCCTATGGGTACCGCCCCGATCGAAGTCTTAGACCATTGGCTCACCGGTTTTAACATCCCCCGGGCCTCACCCGGCAAATCAATACCGGTCTTCATCCCAAAACGAAAATGATGCGCGTAATTATATACTCGCTGCGGACCCAAGCGCTGGGCCACCTTGGTAGTCCCGATATTGCTCGACTGCTCAATGACCTGTTTAAAGGAAATCGTGCCCAAGGGTTCATGGTCATGCAAAATATGATTGGCCACACGGTAAGCGCCATGCTCACAGTTGACCATATCGCCTTCTTTAATAACACCCTCCTGCAATGCCGCTGAAGCTGTGACAATTTTAAACACTGAACCCGGTTCATAGGTAAAAACAATGGCGCGATCAGTGCGCGACTCCGGAGTGCTTTTAGAAGCCTCTTCTAAATTATAGGTGGGACGGTTGGCAAAAGCCAGTATTTCACCGGTCTTGGGGTCCATCACGATAATGCTGGCCCCCTTGGCATTGTATTTTTTATACATCCGGTCCAAGGCCCGCTCGGCTATATACTGGATCGTTTCATCAATGGTCAAGACAAC
>CAZABZ010000204.1:0-2281 GCA_964483535.1 uncultured Planctomycetales bacterium
AAGAAACGTTATGGTTCCTGCGTTCTTTTGTTAATGTATTGGCAAGCGCCATCGTTGCTATTTATTTCTGGAAACAAAATTGGTGGGGAGGCGGAGATGCCAAATTATTTGTATGTTATTCGGCACTGGTCCCTTTATCTCATTATCCTTTTGGTTATTTTTCATATTATTTTGCCTCATTTTTATTGTTGATCACTACATTTATTCCGGCGGCAATTTGGACATATCTTCATGCTCAAATTAATTTGATCAAAGGAGAAAAGGGTATTTATTATAATTCCCCCAAACGTGTTTTTGATGGACGGGAATTCCTTCAATTTAGCGCTGGTTTCACCGCAATCTTTTTTCTATTGAATTTGTTAATATTGATCTTAAATCAGTATTTTTATTGGCTTAAGGATTTTCCTATTATTGTTTGGCTTTTTAGTATTGGATTTTATAACACAGTATTCAGATTATTTAAAAAGCGGTTATGGTTAGTGGTTGTTTTGTGGATCTTAGGGATTTGCAGTGTTGTGTTTGTGCCATTTTTTGGTCAGATTAATGTATGGCGCGTATTAATTAATAATTTTATATTTTTTATGCTTATTGTTATTTTACGTAAGCATATGTTTAGGACAATTGAAAATTATGTTGAGTGGTCAAAGAATAATAATATGGCTTTTGCGGGATGGATGTTCTTAGGCGTGTTGGTAATATGGTTTTCCAAGACAGCCCCTTGGCTAATGAGATTATTTTATAAAGAAATATGAACCATGCACAATTTATCCAGCTATGCAGGTGCGTTGCCAGGGATATCGGGCTTTCGGGAGATGGTGGCACCTATTTTTATCCACCGCCTTTTTTATGGAAACAGCGGTTTACCTTGCGGGACGTGCGCTTGGCTTGGTCCCGCGCGTTCCGGAAACAACAGGCGAGCCCGAGCGGTAAGATCAATTTTGGGTTATATGTGCATATTCCCTTTTGCTATTCACGTTGTTCCTTTTGCTTCGCCACTTCTTTCCCGAATTTAAACGATGATGAACACAACCTATACGTAAAATGTTTGGAGCAAGAAATCAGGTTGCTGGATTTTCCAAAAGGGGCTCCTATCAAAACGTTTAATATCGGCGGGGGGACGCCTTCGGCCCTGTCCGAACGAAATTTGGAGAAACTCTTGGGTCTGGTTCATCGTTCATTCGACCTTTATGCCTGTTCACAAAAATCTGTGGAAATAAGCCCCGTTAACGTCACGAGACGGAAAATGGCTATTTTAAAAGACGCTGGCATGGACAGGGTTTCCATAGGAGTGCAATCGTTGGATGATAAGGTGCTCAAGAGCAATACCCGTTGGCAGCCCTTGGAGGGCGTGACAGATTGCTATATGAATGTCCGTGCGGCTGGTTTCCGTTGCGTGAATGTCGATTTGATGACCGGGTTGCCGGGCCAGACTCTGGAGTCGTTTAGAAGAACCCTGGCGGCGGTATTGCGGCTAAGACCGGATACAGTGTCAATTTATCCTTTTCGGCCGCAGGACACCACTCTTTTTTACCAGTCGGGCAGGCGCCTTTCGTCCAAGGATATAGCCCTGCGCAGTGCTATGGCCCAGGAGTATGTCCGGATAATGGATGCCCTGGGACCATCTTCCACGGTAAATCCCAACAAGACCCAAGAGCCACGACTTATGAATCAGATGGATTATTATGCCACGCAGTTTAATTCTTCCATTATTGGGATAGGTTATGGGGCCGTATCCCATGCTTTTTCATCCTTAAATTACCGCAAAGAGGCAGATTACTCTAACTATATAAAAAGGCTTTCTGCCGGTAGGTTCCCGTTGCTATCCGGATACCGTTTGAATGCGCAGACGGAAATGCGGGCCTTTCTAGTAAGGCGACTGGCGAAAAAGGGCGAGGTGTCTCTCTTGGAATTTAGGGATATTTTTGGCCTCTTTGTCGAACATGTCTTTTGTGATGAAATCAGTTTTTTAAAGAAACTTAGGCGAATTGAAATTAAAGATAATATGCTGCGGCTTGTCACGGACGATCCCTTGGATAGGGAGGTATACAGTAAAATATTTTTGGGTAAAGCCTTGCTGAAGCAATTTGCTGATGTCATACGGCGGCATAAATATCGATATCGCGATATACAACTGGAACTATTAGCTTGTTACAGCTGAGAGGGACAAGAAAACAAAATCTATGGATACAATGTTAATAGGAGACTGATACTTGGCATTCTTCCCCAGGGTTTCCTGCTGGACTGTTGCAATAAGGGGAAGTCTTGGTTGATGATACATCTG
>CAZABZ010000205.1:0-2235 GCA_964483535.1 uncultured Planctomycetales bacterium
AGGCTCGTCTGGCTTTTCCTGTCCTATCGTCATTGCCTTGTCGACACTATTGAGCTTTTCGAGCAATTTGTCATATTTCTCCCAGCTATGTCCATACTTACTTAACATCCGGTTGATAGAATTCACAATTTGTTTTGGCGATTTTAAATTTTCTTTTCGCATATAAATAACTATAAAAGGAACCTTTTTTTTAGTGCCGTTGGGAATGTAAAAACCCTCACCACTGTTTTTGGGATCCCCGCTCATTATGAAGACCTTAAAAAACTGGTTATGGTCATTCCATATTGTTTGCTTTGAAAGCCAACTTTGTGTGGCAGCCATTAATCTTTGAGTGTAAATTGTTTCCCTAATCGTCATCGCCGCGTCGGCGTATAGTTCCTCAACAGTTTTTTCAGGGATGTCTTGTTGCTTTAAAGCTATGGTATATGCTTCTGTTCCCGCATGCATAAACCAAACAGACCCATCTTCTACAATATAAATAATTCCCTTACCCGCATTCTTCATTTTTTGAACGGAAGTCACCAGTGCCGTCGGCGAATCGCCCGATCTTAACTCGTATGCTTCTATAGGAAAGAAGACCTTCTTAATTCCACTTCTTGCGATCAATTTTTTGAATTCTGGCAAACCACCTTTCAATTGCACTGTTCTTCCAAAAGGATTTGGAACCCTGTTGGTCGTCATCGCCGCGTCGATTTTGATTGGCACCAAAGGATGTCCTTCCTTAAATTTTTCAATGGCCTCATCCAGCTCTTTTCGTCCGGGAGATTCGCTGATTGATTTACGACTATCTGATGCAAACCCGCCAGTATATTCGGTCTTAGTTGTTACGCCTTGCTCAAATGAATAAACAATATATGTATTCGTTTCATTCCAAGGATCATCCATGAACGTCCAAAACTTATTTTTGTCCCCACTCAAACCCGCCTCGTTTAACCTCACATCATTTAGAATATTAACGATTCTACTTCGGACTTCTGCTAAGACAGGAAATGATTGCTCCACCTCTGGTGGCATTGTCTTTGTCGTTCCAAAACCAGGAAATGTTTTATTAAAAGCCATCCAGAGTGATCTTATATCCTGCAGTGAGAGTTGTTTTTGGCCTAAATATGGTTTAATTAGAATTGCAATTTCATTACGCATATAATTATGTCGTATAAACCTAAATGGAAGTGGGGATTTCAAAGAATTATTTAGCTCTTTCAGCTCATTTCCAGTAATCGCGCTATTTCCACTCGTCATCGCCGCGTCGTTGGGAACGATAGAGATAGAAACACTGTCTCCCGTTCCGGAGCGGACTTTGATCTGATAGTCCCCCGACCCATCGAACCCGTCAACCGAGCTAAAGGAAGGCATCGTGTTCATTAACTTGACCAGTTGATTTTCAAAGTTCGTTAACTTTCGATACGCCGGTATTGTAGAATTCTTTTCCGGGTAGAAATAGATCTCTACTGTCTTAACGGCGGGGCTTTCCTTAATCATGGGACCGATTATTTTCCGCAGGGTGTTCTGAATATCACTGCCTTTCACGACCACGTCATTATCCGCGGGAGCCATCATCGCCTTGTCGGAACCTAAACCCTGCACCGTTTTTTTTGCTTTAACCTGTTGGCGTATTTCATTTTTTTTCAATGCAATCTGACTTTTTATCTCAACTATTCCTTTCAACTTTTCAGCGCGCTTTAAACGCAACTGCTTCAACTCATCTTGGTGAGTTTTTAAATCCAATTTAAGTTTTTTCAGCTCAGTATTGAGTCTTTTCCGACTTTGCCCATTAGGATTTGAGATAGCTAACGCGGCGGCATCTTTCGGTCGGGCAGCTACAACGGCAAAATCAACATCTTTTGAGATTGAGGCTTTATCTTCGAGAGAAAGATCCGCTGGCTCAATGGACAACAATGCGGAATCGCCATACCCGCCGGAGAAATATTTGCGCGGCAAGGTCTCTTGTGTAACCGGGTCTATATCTTCCTTAATATAGTTAAACACACCTTTTTTGTAAGCGCTTAAGTATTGATGGTAAATCGCCTCATTAGTCGCAGAATCATTCTGGTCTATGCCTTTGACAGTGCCTTTATTGGCGTATACTTGATTGAGCAAGGCCTGCTTTAAATTGCGCTTGAACCATACAGCTAATACCTGGGCATAGAAAATCTGGCGCAGGGTGGCAAAATTCTTGCCTTCGTTGATTTCTTTTTCGATTTCGGGAAGGATGATTGAACGGACGATTTGGGAGCC
>CAZABZ010000206.1:0-1071 GCA_964483535.1 uncultured Planctomycetales bacterium
GCGGGCGCGTTGCGCTTGACTTGTTTGGTATTGATGGCGGAAATCTTAAAAGATGATTTTTTGATTTCAGCGACGACACTGTTGGTTAGAGGTTCCGCTTTAAGATCGACTTTCTCACCGTCCATTTTCTCCAGATTAGCGGTTAAAATATCTTTAAGGCCTTTTTTTTGCAAATCAACCGCGATCTGCCAATACTCCTGAGGGACAAAAACTTTGATGGCTTCCTCGCGCTCAACAATCAGGCGCAAAGCCACAGACTGCACCCGGCCCGCGCTCAAACGGGAGCCGACTTTTTTCCACAACAAAGGGCTGATCTGATAACCCACAATGCGGTCTAAGACCCGGCGGGCATTTTGGGCGTCTACGAGCAAATGGTTAAATTCCCGAGGGTGCGCAAAGGCCTTCTTGACCGCGTCCTTGGTGATCTCATGGAAAACCACCCTGTAGACCTTCTTGTCCTTGGCAATATGCTCGATTAAATTCCAACCAATAGCCTCTCCTTCACGGTCAGGGTCAGTGGCGATATAAATCTCCTCCACACCCTTGGCTTCTTTTTTCAACTTAGCCATGGTTTTTTGTTTATCACGCACCACAATGAATTTCGCCTCAAAATCATGGTCCACATCGACGCCTAAGGTGGATTTAGGCAGATCTATCAAATGCCCCATGGATGCTGTGACTTTATATTTAGGCCCTAAGATCTTATTGATGGTTTTAACCTTAGCGGGAGACTCGACAATGACTAAAATTTTAGGCATGTTCATTCCTTACATAATATTGACCCGGCAATTGCCTGATCACGCGTTTTAATTCTAAACTTAAAGTGATGTTCATAAGACTGCTGATATTCAAACCTGATTGTTTGACCAACTCATCCAAATGCACCGGCTCATCCGTGATGTAAGGATAAACTTTTGATTGTTCATCGCTCAACAAAAGCACCGGCCTTCTATCTTTAGAACATGAAGGACTATAGTCCTCTTTAATCTGAGATAAAACATCGTCGGGATTAAGGGCCACTTTGGCCCCGTCTTGAATCAACTGATTACTGCCCAAAGCTGTTTCATTATC
>CAZABZ010000206.1:1171-2229 GCA_964483535.1 uncultured Planctomycetales bacterium
CCGGCCTCGAGACTGCCTTGATGGGCCGCGGTATCAATCCCACGCGCCAAACCGGACACCACCAGCATCCCCGCCTGGGCAAAGGCCCGGGCAAACGCCTTAGCTGATTTTATGCCGTAATAACTTGCCGCCCTTGAGCCTACTATGGCCACTGACGTTTGATTTAAGGCATCAATCTCGCCTTTGATATACAAAACCACCGGCGAATCTTCAAAATTCTTTAAAGAGCAGGGGTAATTGTCATCAACAGCTGTGATAGCAACAATTCCTTTGCGTTTCATCAAATTATATTCGTCTTGGAGGAACTTGTCTTTAGAAAAGTGGAATATATTTTTAGCGGTCTCGGGCAAAAGTAAGCCGTTTTGGGACAACTCCTCAAGCGACGCCCGCAAAACTTCCAAAGCACTGCCAAAAAATGCCACGAGCTTACGGATGCGGATGGCGCCTAAATCAGGCACAGCGTTTAAAACAAGCAAAGCTTCTTGTTCGGTCATTTTCTCTCCCCCATAAATTGGCGTGACGTGCCATTATAAAATGACACTCCTCGAAAAATTGTGAATGACACGTGTTTTATATTTTCTTGAGGATTTCGACAACCGGGCCTTCAATGGACGCGTCATTAGCGTCAATGGTATAGTGGGCCTGATTGTACAGGGGGAGTCTTTGTTGGTGTAACTCTTTAATGCGCCCGAGGGGGTCGGGCGCTTTTAACAGGGGCCGGTGTTCTTCATTTTTAATGCGCTGGTAAATGACCTGTGGCGTGGCCTGTAAGTAAAATACAATACCATTGCCCTTGAGATGTTGCAAGTTTTCCTTGCGCAATACCGCTCCTCCGCCGCAATCAATAACAATGCCCCGACGGAGCGAAACTTCTTTAATTATTTCTGACTCAAGGTTTCTAAAATACGCCTCACCTTTGGATTTAAAAATCTCATGGATGGCCTCTCCCTCCCTGGCTTCAACCAAATCATCGGTGGCAACTACTGGGACTTTCAGCCGCTTCCCCAGTTCGCGGGCTATCATCGATTTGCCCGAGCCCATCAATCCGATCAAGACAA
>CAZABZ010000207.1:0-2228 GCA_964483535.1 uncultured Planctomycetales bacterium
GTGACCGGTAAAAAAGATGTCGAGGAATTTTTGAAGAAGAAACAACAAGAATTAGCTATAATGGAAATGGGTGAGCGCAAGAAACAACAGGAAAAAGAAAATCAGAATGCTTATTTTGAAAAGCTCAAATCGTCCGTGGATGAGATGATCGAAGCCGGTGAGAATGTAAAAGGAGCTAATCTCATCATCCGTTCTTTAGAGGACATTGATATCGCGCTCTTGCGCAAACTTTCAGATCTGCTCAAGCAAAAGGTAAAGTCCGGTGTTTTTATTTTGGGCGCTAAAGGGCCTGAAGATGCTTCCGTAATCCTTTCGGTGACGGATGATTTGGTGGCCCGCGGCATTAAAGCTAATGAATTGATGAATCAAATAACGCCATTAATGGATGGCAGCGGCGGGGGTAGGCCGCAGTTAGCCCAAGCGGGCAGTAAAAACCCACAAAAATTAGACGGAGCATTGGCTAAAGCTAAAGAGATTGTAAGCATGTCATTGCGAAAAATCCCCTGACAGTAAAGGTGTGTAAACTATGAAACTCATTAAACAAACAGGCCTGAATATTGAGAAGCTTTATAACCGTAGCAGGATCGCGCGTAAAAAATATATCGAGGAAAAAGTGCGCACCATTATTGATGATGTGCGTTTGAACGGCGATGATGCCCTGCTTAAATACACCCGGCGTTTCGATGGGGTCAAATTAACACCCCGCCAGCTGAGGGTGGATGAAAGGGAGATTTCCAGCGCTTTTCAGGACATCACACCCGAATTTGTAGGGCATTTAAAAACCATCATCAATAACGTCTCCACATATTATAGAAAACAGCTCCATAAGCCTTGTAAGGTCAAGGGCTACGACGGGGTCATGCTTAAAGAAGAAGTGCGGCCTTTCGATTCAGTGGGTATTTATATCCCGGCGGGAACGGCACCCCTTGTGTCTTCGGTTTATATGACGGCGGTACCGGCCATCATCGCCGGTGTCAAACGTGTCGTCATTGTCACACCACCCAACACAGAAGGCCGTGTTAATCCTTATATCCTGGCCGTGGCGAACCTTTTAAAGGTCAGCGAAATTTATAAAGCAGGCGGGGCGCAGGCCATCGCGGCTTTGGCCTTGGGCACTAAAACCATTCCTAAGGTGGACAAAATTGTAGGACCGGGCAATTTGTATGTCACTGAGGCTAAACGTCAGTTATTCGGTTATGTGGATATTGATATGCTGGCAGGTCCGACGGAGTTGGTAGTTATTGCCAATCGTTACAGCAATACGGATTTTGTGGTGGCGGATTTGGATGCCCAGATGGAGCATGTGGGCGGCCTGTCGATTTTATTGACCACTTCCAAACAATTGATCAAGGAAGTGCGTAAGCGCGTGGCCCATGGTTATTGCATTTATTGCAAGAACATGGATGAAGCGGTTGAGATTGCCAATCAAATCGCGCCGGAACATTTAGAGATTGTGACCCATAACGCGGTCAGTATTGCCAAACAGATAAGGCATGCCGGCGCGATTTTTTTAGGGCCGTATAGCCCCGCATCTTTGGGTGATTATGCGGCGGGTCCAAGCCACGTGCTACCGACCATGGGTACGGCTCGGTTTTTCTCGGGGCTATCGCTGTCGAGTTTTACCAAGACCAGCCATGTGATTGCCTATAGCAAGAAAGCATTAGAAAAAGTCCGCGAGCCTTTAGAGAAAGTAGCGCTTTTAGAGGGCATGGCCAAGCACGCGGAATCAGTAAATGTGAGATTTAAATAAAAAAGGAAAAGCATATGAAACGTCAAGCTCCGATTCAACGCAAGTCAAATGAAACACAAATCGAAGGTTCCCTTAATATAGATGGGACCGGGAAAGCGAAAATTAAAACGCCTATCGGGCTTTTAAGCCATATGCTCGAGTTATTTGCTTTCCATGGATGTTTTGATTTAGAACTTGAGGTCAAAGGTGATACTCATATTGATATTCATCATACCAATGAGGATATTGGCATAGCCCTGGGAAAGGCGTTTAAGAAAGCACTTGGAGACAATAACATAGGGATTAAACGTTTTGGGTCTGCCTTTGCGCCAATGGAATCAACTTTGGGTCACTCAGTAATTGATATCAACGGGAGAGGATATTTAAGTTTATTGCTTGATGGCAAAAAAGCAGGGGATATGCCGCCTATCAGCAATCAGAGTGAGTATACATTTATCTACCTGGAACATTTTTTAGAATCTTTCGCTAAGCAATTAGG
>CAZABZ010000208.1:0-2213 GCA_964483535.1 uncultured Planctomycetales bacterium
AAATGTTCCACCCCTCCAGGATATGGCGCTGCAGGGAAAATGATTTGTACTGGGTCAAAATAAAAATACGGCGCAGGCCGGAATTGACACAATTTGAAAGCGAAAAATCAATAATGCGGTAAATGCCCCCAAAAGGCACCGCGGGCTTGGCCCTGTCGCGGGTCAAAGGGTCTAAGCGCTCACCCTTGCCGCCGGCTAAAATAAAAGTTAAAACGTCTCGCATCGGATCAGATCCCTTCCTTTAATTTCCTTCCCACTGGCTTCACTTTTTTGCTGTTTATAATATCATGAATTTTTTGAACATCAACCTTATCTTCTAGCCCCAGCTTTTTGGCACGAGCCAGCAAATCCAAGGCGTCTTTATCCTGGCCCGCTTGGGCATAAGATCTGGCCAAACCAAAATACCCTTGAGCATTTTGTGGAAAAGCGTCAACCACCCTCTGATACTGGTTAATCGCTCCATTATAATCTTTCAAATCTTCATACGCTTGGGCTAAACCTAAACGGGCCTGTAGATCACCCTGCACATACATCGCTCCCAATCGGTAATATTCAAACGCTTTTTTGTAATCCTTACGTTTATTGTAAATCTTACCCATCATAGTGTAGGCCGGCGCGTAATCAGGGGCCACGCGAAGGGCTTCTTTCGACTCAAGAAGCGCTGCTTCATCAGCCCCAAGCGCCTCCAAAATATACGCTCTGCTCGTCAAGGGGAAAGGATCAATGCGTTTTGTCCCTAATTTTAAAAGGTCCATGGGCCGGGCTTTCCACTTGGACAAATCCACGGATAACCGGTCAATGAAGGGTTTATTGAAAGGCGTCTGTTTTAAAAAAATGACCGCGTCATCATCCAAATAAACAATGGACCAATTTTTAAAAGAATGGAACATCTTAAGCACTTCCCGCGGGATTTGCTGATGCGCGTTATTCAAGAAAGCCCCGGTGATATTGTCCTTGCGCTCTAATCCCTCGAAGATTTTCGCGTTGCCTTCCTGCCATATTTTCTGGTAGGTTTCAAAGAATTTGGCCCCATAAACCTCCGTGCGTCCGTCGATAAAAACCTTAATGTCAGGGGACGTCCTGCCGATTAAATACGCGCCGGAGTTAAAATCATTGAAAAAATTACCTTTAATATGCTGCCGCAAAAGAAAATCCACCGCCTTGTAAGGATAAACGCGCTTGGAAACACCAAAAAACTCGCTTTTACGGTTATAGGTATCAAAATCGAAATACCCGTCGCTCGAGATTTGCAAACCAAAATTCAGCATCCAAAACATGAGGCCTAACTTGCAGACGATGCCCGTAAGATGTTTGAATTTGGCGGATGAGAAACGCAAAGGCACCAGTTTTTCCCATGAGAGAGAAATGACATTGACCATGGTAACCATATACGCCGCTGCCGCGAAATAAATCAGATTACGGATGGCCACCAAAGAAAATCCTAAAAAAACAACCCACACCAAAAGACTGCTGATATCGATTTTGCGGCGGTTAAAGACAAAACTTAAGCCCGAAATAATAACCAAGATTTTATAATAGCTGTATTTGTCCGTGAAAATGGTGCCCATGGCAAGAGGTCTTTGTAACTCTACAATATGCTGAAAGAATATTTTATTGTCTCCGGCCAAATGAAAGAAAACACTCACCGGATACCAGGCCCCCTTGAAGGCCAGGGGATTAACACAGCAAGCCAACATCAGAAGCGGCAGGATTTTTTTAAGCGAACTATATTCCCCGTCGTTCAAACGGCCCACTGTCTTCCATTCGTAAGGCAGTGGCAAGCGGCGTTTAATAAACTCTGAAAGGATGCCAATGCCCACCAGCAAAGGGCCGAAAAAGAAAAAGCCGTGCATATTGGACCATAATATCTGTAATGCCACCAGCACATAGGCCGCCCAGCGTTTGTTGATATGCAACGCAAGAATATAAATATACAGCACGAAAAACAAAAGGCTGAAAATGTCCGGACGGATGGTAAAACGGGTTTGATAGACCATCAAGACCATTAAAAGGGTATACACCGTCAGCCATTGGCGCTCGCGGCTATAGCCTAAAAACAACAGTACCAAAAATGTCAACGCCACCACCAAGGACTGCATGGAGATAAGCCCGTCGAACCCATAGGCTTTTTGCACCTGGTAAACCAGGACCTGGAACAACCACTCATGATTGACCCAGGTTTTACCGGAAATGGCGCAGGAAAGAACATCGTA
>CAZABZ010000209.1:0-2204 GCA_964483535.1 uncultured Planctomycetales bacterium
GCGCGGTGATAACGGCTTAAAACATCGGCGAGAATGGTCGTATACGCATGCCCGATATGAGGAGCGTCATTAACATAATAAATTGGAGTTGTAACAAAAAATTTATTCATACATTAGGGAATATTGGCTTTTGGTACCTTTTAATTTTGTTTTTCCAGCGGATAATCGACCTTGACCATTTTACCTTCACCTAAATCCACGGTCACATAATGCTTGAGAATATCCATGGCGATGACCCTGCCCTTTTCACCCTCAGGAGTGCTGACCTTGGCCCCCATCTTAGGAAGGCTTCTGGAAAATTCACGGTAAACCTGGTACTCATACGCCATGCAGCACTTGACCCTGCCGCAAACACCTGAAATCTTCTGGGGATTAAGGGGCAGGCCCTGGTCTTTGGCCATTTTAATGGATAACGGATGAAAATCTTTCATATAAGAAGAACAACACAATTCTCTGCCGCAAACGCCCTGCCCGCCAACGATCTTGGCTTTGTCACGCACTCCAATCTGTTTGAGTTCAATGCGCACGCGCAGCATTTTAGCCAAATCTTTTACCAGGTTGCGGAAATCCACCCGGCCTTCCGCCGTAAAGAAAATGATTACCTTGGTGGCATCAAAAGAATATTCCGCCTGGACTAACTGCATGTCCATTTTGGTTTCAGAGACCTTGAATTTACAATTTTTTAAAGCTTCGCTTGCCTTTATTTCATTATTGACAACCTGCCTCAAATCTCCGTCGCTGGTCAAACGTATGATCTTGCCGGCCGCCTCACTCTTAGGCGCAGAGACCTTGTCAGGGTCGGAAATGACCTTACCAAATTCTAAATTCCGTTCCACCTCTAAAATCACCATGTCATGGCGGTGTACCGCCACTGTACCGGCATCCACCCAAATTACGGGGCGGAATTCTCCTAATTTAACTTGCACTAATCGGCCCATATATGTTCCCTCAAGAGGCTCAAAGACATTTTAACATTCAATTTTTCGTCCACGAGCTCTTTTGTTTGTACGATTTGCCGGATAATCAAGGCTAAGTCCCCAAACTTTCGCGCGGTAAATCTTTCCGTAGCTCGCAGCATGGGAACGCCTGTCT
Organism: uncultured Planctomycetales bacterium; assembly: GCA_964483535.1. Classification (GTDB taxonomy): domain Bacteria; phylum Omnitrophota; class Gorgyraeia; order Zapsychrales; family Fredricksoniimonadaceae; genus JABDGZ01. The sequence goes on from CAZABZ010000209.1 coordinate 1,093, forward strand.
CCTGATGAATTAATTCTGTTTTTGGGATGCCGCATTTCAACAGAATCACATCCCTAAAAAAACTCAATAATATCTGCAATGCTTGAGCAGTCTGGCGCCCATCGGCTGAAAGCTCTTTTAAGAAACTATCATTATGACGATTTAAAAGCATTTCATCCAAAACCTTACGCCTGTACGAAGGGACATCCTGCTCCATTAATTTACGGGTTTTTCCCAAACAACCTTCCGAATAAACAGCCAGGAAATGAGCATCCTGATGCTTGACGCCCTCATCCATTAAAAGCTTGGTAATACGATTGACCGGAGAAGGGAAAAACTTGACGATATGACAGCGGGATTTAATCGTATCTAAATTAGCCTCGGGCACACTCGTCGTTAAAATCATCAAGGTATTGGCCGCAGGTTCCTCTAATGTCTTAAGCAAAGCATTGGCCGCATCCGGGGTCATTCGCTCAATATCACGGATAATAAAAACCTTGGTCTTCCCTTCATACGCCATCAGGTGGGCCCGGCTTAAGAGAAAACGGATGTCCTCAATTTTGATACTATCCATTTCATCGTTTCCTATCACATATACGTCGGGATGATTGCCCGAAGCGATTTTCCGACAGGCCGCACATTGGCCGCAAAGTTTGTGTGTTTCATTTTCACAATTGACCAATTGGGCCAGGCCCAACGCCGTCTGGGTCTTACCGGAGTCCCTCGGCCCCACCAGCAAATAGGCGTGCGCCAGACGATCATTGGCTGTAAGGCGCCTAAACCGCTCCATCACGTCAGAGTTGATTTGTACTGGATTTATCATAATCCTAATAAAACATCAATATGGGACTTGACCCTTTTAAAGATTTCTTCCACGCCCGCATCCACTTTAATGACCTTGATGCGCGCGGGATATTTCTTGCTCAAATCCAAATACCCATTACGGACCCGCTTGTGGTATTCCAAAGAACGCGATTCAATGCGATCTTTTTTCCGACCGGTGCGTCCTAAGCCTTTTTCAGGCTGAATATCAAAAAGGACCGTCAGATCAGGGACAAGGCCTTTGGTTGCAAACAAACCTAATTGCTCGATGGTTTTAATGTCAATCCCGTTACCATACCCCTGATAGGCAA
>CAZABZ010000210.1:0-2195 GCA_964483535.1 uncultured Planctomycetales bacterium
CAGGATTCGAACCTGAACAACGAGATCCAAATTCTCGGGTGCTACCATTACACCACCGGGCAGTCATAAATTTACATGGTGCTAACCACAAAAACCTGAGTATAACGCCTGTCGAATTTCGCCCGGAGGCTTAAAGCGTGTTTTTGGGACGGTACACAAGCAAAAACCGACGGACCGCTGCCGGAAAAACAGACACCGGCGGCTCCAGCGTCGAGTAATTTATCTTTTAAATATATAAAATCAGGCCTTAACGACAAAATGGCGGGCTCCAAATCATTGGACAAAGCCCCTGCCAGCCGCACAAAATCCCCTTTTCTTAAAAAGGGAAGCAGAATATTAACATTATCCTTTTTATTTGTCAAACTTAATTTAAGACGGGCAAAAACCTCTTTGGTATATATTTTAACCCGAGGAGTGACAAGCACATGCCATAATTTTGTCTTGACGTCCAATGGCCTTATAAGCTCCCCACGCCCCGTGCCCAACGCGTAAGAAGTATCATATAAAAAGAAAGCCACGTCACTGCCTAAGCGGGCCGCGTAGTTGAGCAACTGAGCGTGGTTTAAGCCTATTTGCCACAAACGGTTCAAACCTAATAAAACAGCCGCCGCGTTGCTGGAGCCGCCGGCCAAGCCCGCGGCCACGGGTATATTTTTTACAATATTTATATCTAAACCTTCTGAAATAGAAAAATCGCGAGATAACATCATCGCGGCCTTAAAAGCTAAATTCTTTGAGGATAACGGCACATGGGGATGAGCGCAACGGATGCTTATTTTATGGCTTTTATTGCGCGTCAAGGTGATTTGGTCAGCAAGGCTGATACGCTCGAAGATGGTCCGAAGCTCATGAAAACCATCAGGCCTTTTTCCCAAAACATCGAGAACAAGATTTAATTTAGCCGGTGAGTGGACTGTGAGACGATGCATTTTCCCAATTCTTTAATTTTTTGTCGGACTAAAATCTGGTGAGGGTCAAGGTCCAAAGACTTGCGCCAATATTTACAAGCCATGGCGTACTCCTTTAAGGCCTTATAAACATCACCGATATGATCGTAAAGGATCTCGTCTTCAATATACGTCTCTGCTTTCTGCAAAGCCAGCAAGCTTTCCGCGTACCTTCCTTTTTTGTAAAGCGCCCATCCCAAACTGTCGTAATAAGCCCCATTGGAAGGATCGATTGCTATGGCTTTACGGACCATCTTGATGGCCTCATCTAAATGAACGCCGTCCTCGGCATACGTATACCCTAACGAGTTGAGCGCCTCGCTATTTTCAGGCTCAATTTGCAATGCTTTACGGAACGCCTCGATGGCCTTGGCAGGAGCTTTGCTATCGAGATATACCGATCCCAATAAACAAAGAGCGGACGTATTGGCGGGATCAAGATGCACAATTTTCAAAAATTGCTCAATGGCTTGAGGATACTTCTTCTGGACATAATACAATTGGCCTAAATACATATAAACGTCTGTATCAGCCGGATCATCTTGGGCGGCTGTTTTAAGGATAATCTCATATTCCGATGCTGCCAAATCGTATTTATGCTCTGAAGAATAAATGAGGGCCAGCAAATAATGCGCTTGAGAGTCCTGAGGGGAAAGACGTACCACCGCTTTTAACTGGACAGCGGCTTTATTGATCTTATCAAGGCGCAAATAATAAGCCCCCAGTTTTAATCTGGGGGCAGGTTCCAAACCATTAAATTTTACGGATTTTTGATATTCGCTTATCGCTTGGGCGCTTTCACCGTTTAAATCATGACAAACAGCCATGATGTAATGCGCCAGGCCTTGGGCTTTTGAATCCAAAGACAAGCCCCAAGCATACGAAGGGCTTATAAGCGCCAACAGCGAGACAAACAGTATTGTCCTCAGCATACGCCCCCAATAGCAAATCATCGGGTCCTGTCCTCGGGTTTCCCCAGCGTGCTCGCAAAAGCCTGCGCTCGCTGGGGATGCCCCTCCCTCGGTCACCCGATGATACGCGCTAAACAAATTAGCGAGTGGCTCTCTTTTTGAGATGGCGCAAGGCTTTGCGTAATTTTTTACGCTTGTGGGTCCGGATCTTGATTAATTTTCTTTTTCTACCGCAGGGCATAGAGTGTACCTTCCTTAATTACTACTTACTGTCATTCCCGCGAAAGCGGGAATCCATTTAATATATTAATTTGTTTAACGAATATTCAATAATCCC
>CAZABZ010000211.1:0-2192 GCA_964483535.1 uncultured Planctomycetales bacterium
ATTCAGCAATAGGTAAAAAAGAAAATATCCCCGCGCCCCCGTTATTAAGAAGAACAATGATCAAAGGCACTGGCAAATCACGCAACATGGCTAAAGAATTTAAATCATGCAGGGCCGCCAAATCGCCGATCATAAGAGTCACCGGTTTATCCATTCCCCGCGCATACCCCGCCGCTGAAGCAATCAGACCGTCGATACCGCTGGCCCCGCGATTGCCATTGACAGAAACCGCCTTCCCCTTGAAATCCGCATAATACCCCATATCTCGAATGGGCATACTATTGCTCAAAAATAATCCTTGGCCCTCAGGGACCAGTTGAGAGACCAAACGGGCGATACGGGGTTCACTGACACGCTCATCCTGTGCTAAAAAACTTTCTATTGATCTGTCCGCGTTTTTGTTGGCCTTGGACAAGACTTTAAGTGCCGCGGAACTCTTGCGCCCCTTGATGTTCCCCATCACCGTTTGAATAAAATTGGTGACACTTGTCTCAATACGCAAACTGACCTGATGATTGGGGTCATTGCGCAGGGCATGATCAAGCACCATAATATATTCTACAAGTTTTTGCTTTCCAATAAAATCATAATAACGCTGCGAAGTCATCCGCCCGCCTAAATGAAGCACGCCGTCAAAAGATAATTTATTTAGAATTTTGTCACAGCAAAGCAGATGATCAAAATAATGGATAATATTAGGATGGCTTTGCCCCAGGCGCAAGCCTGAGGAAACATCCGCAAAAATCGGCCAGCCTAATTTTTCAGACAAACGCAATACCCATGCCGCTTCGTTGGCCCCCACAATCTTCCCGACGACAATCACGCCATTTTTAATAGAATCCAGACGCGTGCTGATTTGCTTCAAGGTTGGCAGAGCGACAGACTCAAAACCCATGACATAATCCGTATAAGGCCTTTGAGAGCGAGCCCAACGGTTTAAAGGCTTGATATAAGTCTTAAGGTCCTCCGATGTCTTGGCTAAGTTCAACGGCGGGCGGAACATGCAATTGATGTGCGCGATGCCATGATTGCGCACGGCTTGATACCATGCCTGATCAATCGTTGTCAGGACAAATTGAGGATTAATTTTGGCCTCCGGACAAGGCATGTCAACGGCCCACTTTGCGTATTTTCCAAACAGCCCAACCTGGTCAATGGTCTGCGCGGCCCCGGTTTGCCTTAACTCCGGCGGTCGGTCGGCGGTTATCACGATCAAAGGTAATTTTTTCTTCGAAGCTTCGATCACCGCCGGGAAAAAATTGGCCGCGGCCGTGCCTGAGGTACAAATAAGCACAGCGGGCTTTTGGGTCGCGGCGGCATAACCCATGGCATGAAAGGCCAAAGCGCGCTCATCAAAATGAACAAAACTTTTGACCTTTTTGTTTTGGGCCAGAGCAATGACCAAGGGTGAACTGCGTGACCCGGGGGCCACGCAAAAATAATCCGCCCCAAGCCGAGACAGCTCTTCGATGATCAAATATCCCCAGCAGTGATTAATATTTGCGAAATTCATCTTAACGAATAATCTTTATAAAATTGCTGATTTTATTTTCCACTTCATCCCACTCCTCCAAGGCTTCTGAGCCCTGCACAATCCCTGCCCCGGCAAAAACAGACAATTTTTTAGAGCTCAGCAACCCTGAACGAATTCCAACCACAAATTCAGCCCAATCCAAACCAACATAACCTATGGGCGCGCCATACCAGCCCCTGGAAAATCCTTCAAGCTTGCGGATAATGGCCATTGCTTGTTTTCTCGGAGTGCCTCCTAATGCCGGAGTTGGATGAAGGGATTGTAAGATATCTTCATCATTTATGCCATCTTTTAATTGGCCTTGAAATTTAGTGATCAGATGGTGCCCGTTGGCTAAAGTCAAAACGCTTGGGGTTTTCCCCTGTTTAAAGACCGTACAAAATCCTTTAAAAGAAGCATTGATGGCATCGACGACAAGCGCATGCTCGTGCTTATTTTTACCAGAGTTTTTCAATTGTTTAGGGTCCGTTGATTTAGGCATGGTGCCGGCCAAAGCCTCGGATTCAATGCAACGCGCCCAACGGCGGAAAAGACGCTCAGGCGATGCTCCCAAAAAAACTGTTTTTCTGAATTGAAAGGCGAAATGATAACTGTTCGGTGTGCCTGCTTTTAATTGCCGCAACATGGCCCAAGGATCAGGGGCTTGTTTAAAATAAAG
>CAZABZ010000212.1:0-2190 GCA_964483535.1 uncultured Planctomycetales bacterium
CAGTATCTTAAAGATTTTGCCGGCATCAAAAAAGACGCGGTGGTTATAGGGATTTCTAATCGTATTGAAATTTGGGAAACCGCCACATGGCGGGAATTTTTCAGCAAATCCAGCGGGGACTTTGAGAAAACCGCGGAGCATATGTTGGATGTGGATTAAAGATGGAAACTGGCGGTGACATCCATATACCCGTCATGCCTAAAGAAGCCCTTGAATTGTTGCGTTTGCCGCAAGGCGGGGTGGCGGTGGACGGGACATTAGGTTTGGCAGGACACGCTTTTTTGATGGCCCAGGCGCTGGGGCCTCACGGACATTTGATCGGGATTGATCGCGACAACGCTTCTTTAGGGCTGGCTCAAAAGAAATTAGCTTCTCTTAGTTTAAAGATTGATTTGTTAGGGGGGAGTTTCAGTACGCTTGATAAAATCTTGGCCGGCCTTAAAGTTAGCGCTGTCGACGGTATATTGTTAGATTTAGGGATATCAAGTTTTCAGCTGGATGATGGGGCCCGTGGTTTTGCTTTTAAATCTGACGGCCCTTTGGACATGAGGATGGACCAGGCCTCCCAAGGAGTTTCAGCGGCGGATTTGGTCAATACGCTAAAGCAAGACCAGCTGGAGAAGATTATTTCAGAATTTGGCGAAGAACGTTTTGCCCGTCGTATTGCCGCGGCGATTGTGATGCAAAGGGCCAGGGCAAGAATTACAACCACTAAAAGTTTGGCGGACATTATTTTGCGCGCTTTGCCTAAGGGTTATACCCGGGGGCGCATTCATCCGGCCACCAGGACATTTCAGGCTTTGCGCATTGCGGTCAATGAAGAATTAGAAGAGCTGTCTTTGGGGCTGGAGGCGTGTTTCAGGATGTTAAAGCAGGGCGGGCGTTTGTGCGTGATCTCGTTTCATTCACTGGAAGACCGCCTTGTAAAAAATAAATTTAAATCTTTGGCTTTTGAGCAAGAAGGCGTTATCTTGACTAAAAGGCCTTTGGTAGCGTCTTTGGAGGAGTGCGCCGCTAATCCGCGCAGCCGCAGCGCCAAAATGAGGGCCGTTGAAAAGCGCTCCTTGTTGAAAGAATAGGGCCTTTGGGAAAGGGTCGGATGAGTTTAAAAGTATATTTTAAAATTGCCGCGTTTACCACTATAATGGCTTTGTTGTATATCCATATGGAGATGAAAATCTTTGAATTATCTTATAATGGCAAAGATAAAGAAAAAATTATCCATGAATTGAATGATAGCAATGGCGCTTTGAGCCATCAGATCCTGACTCTTAAATCCGCTAATAATTTGGGTAATCAACTTTTAGACCATGATAATAATAATTTGCAATTTATGGACAATGAACGGGTGATGACAGTAGCGGCGTCCGCGGGGGCTATGCAGCATTTGGCCAAGCCTCAAGCTAAAGTCGCAAATCCCGTCTGGAATTTGTTTTCATTTTTAGGTGCCCAGGAAGCCAAAGCCTGGGAATAAAATATAAACAGGGGTTAAATTGTTTCTGCGCAAGTATCCACTCCGTTTTGCCGCGGTATCTATATTTTTATTCGTAGGGTTCGCGTACTCCATCGGGTTTTTAATTTTTATTCAAATTTTCCGTTCTGATTTTCTAAGCAATCTCGCCTTGCGTCAGCATGAACATTCCATCGTCTTAGAACCCCGGCGGGGGACTATTTATGATCGCAATATGAGGGCTTTGGCGATCAATTTGCCGGTTTACTCTGTTTATGCCAATGCCCGGGCCATGCGCCGGGAGCATGATGTGGATGAGGTGGTGGAAAAATTATCCGGCATTCTCAAAGCAGATCCAAAATTGATCCGGGACAAATTGGATAAAGATAAATACTTTGTTTGGATGGCGCGTAAGGTCCCGCAGGAAGTTTATCTTCAGATCAAGGATTTAAAATTGCAGGGTATTGGCTTTATTAAAGAGAGTAAACGTTTTTATCCCAATCAGACATTGGCCTCGCACTTGATCGGTTTTGCCGGCTTGGATAATAATGGTTTGGACGGTCTTGAGCGCGATTATGATAAATATTTAAAAGGACAGCCGGGCCACGCGATCATCCTGCGTGATGCCCGCTTGAGGGAATTGATGTTTGATAAAGGATATGTCGCGCCGGTGGACGGCTTTAGTGTTGTCTTGACCATTGATGAAACGATCCAGTATATAGCCGAGCGGGCCTTGGACC
>CAZABZ010000213.1:0-2147 GCA_964483535.1 uncultured Planctomycetales bacterium
ACCTGTTTGAGGGCTTGGGCTATGATGTCCTTGACTTCGCACCAGGCAAAATTGGGGCTTAAATTTCCGGTATCCAATTTAGTCAAATCCAGTACCGCGTCAACTCCGTTGGTCAAACGCAGGCAAGCTAAACGGCATTCTTCCAAAAGGTCCATGGCATCTTTAGGCCATTGATGATATAAAATCAAGGCGTCCAGGTAACCGGAAATGATCGTCAGCGGTGTCTTTAATTCATGCGATAAATTATCAAACAAAGCGCTTTGCAAATTTTGTGTGTCTTCCTTCATTTTGGCTTCACGCGAAATTTTTAACAATTGATCTTTTTCTAACATCACCGTCATCAGCGCCGTAAAAGATTCCAATAATGTCCTTTGCGCCAAGTCCAGCGGTCTTTCGTTTAAAAGATTAATCACCAGCACGGCCCTGACCTGCCCCGAGGACATTAACGGCAAATACATTAACGGCTGTTGAGGCAGGGTATCTGAGAAACGGCCCGCGGCCTTCTTATTGGCCACCACCCATTGGACCAACCCTTTTTGATTTACAGTCATTTCTATAGGGTCCCCGATGGGATTCTTAAAAAAGGGCTGTTCATTTTCATCAATCATCAGGACGCTGCTCTTGGATTGGCAAAGCAAATCGATTTGACCGGTGGCCATCCGCATCGCTTGTGTTACATCGGTGCTAAGGGCCAAGGCCCGTGTCAACTCATACAAAGACTCCGAACGCAAGCGTTGTTTCTGTTCGACTTCTTTTTGGCGGCGTAACTTGGAAGTCACAAACCCCATCATCAAGGCCGTAATAAAAAACATCCCCAATAATCCCATGTCGTAGCCGCTCCTGAAACCAAAGGTGTATTTCGGGGGGATAAACAAAAAATCCCATGCCAAGGCGCTTAAGGCCGCCAGCATGAAGGCGGCGGACCTGCCTAAAAAAACTCCGCTTAAAACAACGGTCAGTAAATACATAAGCCCCAGCATCTGATAACCTGTCAAAGGTTCCAGGAACATGTTCACGACGGTGGCAATGGCAAACATCAAAAAACTAAAACCATATTCACGGGGCCTGAGTTTTGATAAAAATACTTTTGGCTTATCAGGAAAATTCTTATCTGCCGCAGACATACGCACCATGTGCACATCAATCTGCCCGCTTAAACTGACTAATCGATCAGCCACGGTGGGTATCCCCAAAAATCGCTGCCAACTTTTCTCAATAGTCTTCCCAATAATAATTTGAGTGACGTTTTCTTTATTAGCCACGTCAATGATCACTTGGGCTAAATCATCGCCCACTTGATGGATGATCTCGGCCCCCAGCTGACGGGCCAAGGCTAAATTCTTCATCAAACGTTCTTGATGCTCTTGGGAAAGTGATGCGGAGCCTTCCACGTGCAAAGCAATCCATGAAGCATCCAGCATCCCTGCCCAACGGCGAGACATGCGGATCAAAGATTCAGAAAATGGAGTGATCCCCACCGCGACCAAGATACGCTCGCCGCTTTTAGTGGGGCCTGAGAGCCCTTTGGCCAACATAAGCGAACGCAGGTTCCGGTTGACATGGGCCGTGGTTAAACGCAAGGCCATTTCTCTTAAAGCTGTCAAATTCTCCATTTTGAAAAAATTAGTGGTTGCGGCTTTTGCTTGATCAGGAACATACACCTTGCCTTCTGCCAGACGTTGATGCAAGGCTTGCGGAGACAAATCAACTAAGGTGATTTCTGAGGCTTCATCAAGGATGGTGTCAGGGACTGTTTCTCCGACGGCAACACGGGTAACAGCTAAAATATCTTCCCTGCGGCTGTCGACATGCTGCACATTAAGGGTAGTGAAAACATCAATGTCCGCGGCAAGTATTTCTAAGACATCCTGATAACGCTTAGGATGCCGGCTGCCGGGAGCGTTGGTATGGGCGAGTTCATCAACTAAAACTAATTGAGGATGGCGTCTGAGGATCTCATCAATGTCCATTTCCTCTAGGCTAATGCCGCGGTAATTGACCTTTATCGGCGGGACCTGCTCTAAACCTTCCAGCAGGGCTTGGGTTTCCGTCCGTCCATGCGTACAGACCACACCCACCAATACCCTAAAGCCTTCGTTCTGACGCTGACGCGCCTCCTGAAGCATGGCATAGGTCTTGCCGACACC
>CAZABZ010000214.1:0-2143 GCA_964483535.1 uncultured Planctomycetales bacterium
TATTAAACGCTAAAGTAATTCTCGTAATCTGAAGGGAATTCGTTGGCCACGCTGCGGATAATACCTTTTTCATCAATAAATATTAAGGTCGGAACCCCGATAAGATGATACGGCCTTTGAAGAACCCCATCCTCATCAATGAAACTAATAAGTTTCATTTGGCGTCGATTAAAATAATTTTTAACGTCTTCTTGGGTCTCTCCTAAATCCACCAGGATAACCTTGATGCCTTTTTGTTCAATGGATGCAAGACTACCATTGATGATGCCTAAATTCTCATAACAATGCGGACACCACGTCGTCCAAAAAACCAAAATTGCTTTCCCGCCCTGACGCGAGCCAAGGACACTGGCAGATGTCCCGTCCGTTTTACTCAAAATAGCATCCGGCGCTGTCATGCCTATTAAAGGGCTATCAGTCGTTTGCGCGAATAAATGACTCGGCGCCAAGATTGATGATGAAAAAAATAAAAATAGGGCCAATAAAATTAATCGAAAATAAAGCATGTTACAAGTTCCTCTGTGCCACTGAAGAAGCGATCCAGCCCAAATAATCATCACTGCCGGCGACGATAGGTAATGCGATGATCTCCGGGGTTTGATAACTATGTAAAGACTTGACCCTGGCTGAAACTTTCTTAAATAGAATTTTTTTGGTTTTTAAAACCAGCAACACTTCTTTGGACGAATCAATTTTACCCTGCCACCAAAATAACGATTGGACGCCTTCTATAATATTGGCACAGGCAATCAATTTGGCCTCTAATAAACCCCGTGCAATTCTTTCCGCCTCTTTTTTGTCTTTAGCAGTAACAAGAACGACGACATATCGGGCATTCATAGTTGATCCTTTATACCAGCATCATTAATGATATCATGCGTCCGGCTTTGACGCCATCCCGTCGAAAAGAAAAATAATTCTTGTTACAACACGTACATGCCCCGCTATCAAAAATATTTTCTTGCCGCACACCAGCTTGCAGCAATTGGTCACGATTGACGCCTGTTACATCCGCGTATAAATAACCGCCCCTGTCCTTAACGTGAGCTGGAAAATAATCACGGAATTCTTCACCTACCTGATAACAGCACTCCCGAATACTTGGGCCCAAAACAATTTTTAAATCAGACGGCTGGCTGGCGTATTTCTCCCGCATCTTTTGCACGGTCTTGGCCGCAATCGCCTTATAAGTGCCTCTCCATCCGGCGTGGACCAGGCCTATGACACGACGAAGCGGATCAAAAATGAAAACCGGAACGCAATCTGCCGTGCGTATGGCAATAGGCAAATTCTTTTCATGAGTGATATACGCATCAGCATCCGCAAGGCTCTTAGATGCCCCCGCCCCACCAAGTGCCACAAGAATATCATCGCCATGGATTTGCTTGCGCCAAAATACTTGCGGTATATCTATCCCGCAAATACTTTTTAAATACGCGCGCTGGGCCGCTGTCAAAGGGCTGTCAAAATCCACCGGAATAAAATCAATCGAAGCGTCGCTGGTCAGGGCAAGAACGCCTTGGTCCTTAAAAAATATTTCAGGCTGCATCAATCAAGTCCTTGCTCACCTTGGGCACGGCCCCTTCGGCATCAATGTTCGAGGGGATGTTATGGCCCTTTTTGTGGTCCGCAATGCGCTGGATCTTGCCGTCTAATTTCTTAAAACTTTTATCGCTGATGTCCGCATACTGACCGCTTAACTTATCAATCAAGCTTCCCAAATCCGTAAAGCGGTTTTTGAATAATTCATAGTCCTTGGTAAAGCCCTCGATCAGTTCGATGATCTTCTTGATGTCCTTTTCAAAACGGAAATGCTCATGCGCCTGACGGACGATGCTTAACATGGCGTACAAAGTAAAAGGTGAACAAAGCACCACCTTCTGTTTAAGGGCAAAATCCATGACATCCGGCATTTTTTCCTGAATAAGGGCAAAGACCTGCTCATTGGGAATAAACAACAAAACAAAATCCAGGGTATTCTCCGACAGATTAATATAATCGCGGTTCTGGATCTCTTTAATGCGGTCTTTAACGTTTTTAATGAACTCCTTTTCGTAACTGTCCCGTTGCATCCCTTCAGTCGCGTTGACCATTTGAAGATAATTATCCAAAGGAAATTTGACGTCCATATTGATGCAATGCC
>CAZABZ010000215.1:0-2085 GCA_964483535.1 uncultured Planctomycetales bacterium
GAAAAATACGGCTGCAAGGCGCGTACCATTTGGAAATGCGCGCGAAATCTCCCCGAAGGTCCATTTTCTTTTGCGTGGTGGCCACAAAAGGATCGATTTCACGGTTGAAAACCGCGCGCCAAATTGATTCATTGGCGGTAATCAAAAACTCCGCCTGCGCATCATGACCGGTCTTGGTAATACGGCCATTTTCAAATTTAAAACTATAAATCTCTCCCGTCTCCTTCAAGCAAACAGCCAAATCCATATTCATGGCTGTTTTTTTGCCTAATTCCTGCATCTGCGCGTCGCCATTGACTAAACGGACAATTTCTTCAATTTGTTCTTTAGAAAAAAGTTTGTATTTCTTCCCCTGCGCCTGAGCATTATCGGCGGGTGGCCGAGGGAGGGGCATCCCCGACGCGCGCAGGCTTTTGCGAGCACGTTGGGGAAACCCGAGGACAGGACCCGCCGCATAATACACTGCTACTAAATCCATTTTCAATTGTTCTTCTAATTCCTGAATCAATACAAAAGCACGGAATAAATCCGGGCCTATGGCGACAACGCCATGATTACGCAAAACCACAATATTATTCGCCTGCAATTCTTTAATCACAGGAGTGGCATCTGTTACTGACGGAGTGGTTTGTTCGATGGATTTGACCTCGCCCAGATAAAATTTCGCTTCAAAAGTTTTAGGTGTAAAAGATGTGTTAGTTAAAAAGAACCCGTTCGTGTACGTCGAATGAGTATGCACCACTGCTTGTATTTGCGGGAAATTCTTATAAATTTCCGTATGCATTAATTTCTCACTGGAAGCTTTGCCCATACCCTTCACTTCGCCTGCAGCGGTTATTGTGACTATATCTTCTTGTTTTAGAAAACCTAAACACACACCAGTGGCTGTAATCAAAAGGGTGTTAGCATCAACGCGGGCGCTGATATTGCCGTTAAAGCCGGTGACCAGCCCCTTGTCCCAAAGCAGCTTGCCGATTTCGATAATTTTATTTTTCAGCTCTTGTGTGTTCATATTTTTTTACTCATGTCCTTGCTCTTTTCTCTATTTTTTCTAAATACTTCGCCGGCACCCACTCCACTAAAGGCACGTAACCGTGTGTGCCCTTGGGAGCGATCCGTTGCCCCTCAAAACTTAATATCGATTTAGGATCTCCCAAAAATCTTGTCCTCTGCTCTGCGACCAATAATTTAAGAGGGACTTTATGTTTCTGGGCCAATACCGCCAATATCAAAGCCCCCGTATCACACAAAGCTCCTGTGTCATCCGCGTACTGACAGGCTATAAGCACTTCCTTGACCAACCCTTTAAAGAATAAGAATCCCGCCATATTATCACTGATCATTGTCGGGATTAATCCTCTTTTTAAAAGAATACCCGACGTCTTTCGCCCCGCCTCTAAACCCGGCCTGCCTTCGCAAACAAAGGCATGAGCAGCTTTAGAAAATTTTACTTTCTTTAAAGCTTCCGCGTTTAAAACGCCCTGCAATAAATAAATGGATTTGGCTTTATAGTCCCGCATTAATCGCAATCGCTTTCGTTATCAATTGGTGAGGCACCACATCAAATCCCGGATAAAAACCTTTGACCTTAGGGCCAAATACCTTCTTGCCTCTAAAAATTAACAATTCATCCGCATCACGCGTCTCAATGGGCATGTCCTTACCGCAGGCGACACCCCGAGACGGCTGGGTCAAAACGATCAAAGGAATATTAAACTCACGAGCTAAAACAGCAATTTGATAAGAGCCGACTTTATTGGCAATGTCCCCATTGGCCGCCGAGCGGTCGGAACCAATAATGACTTTATTGACCAATCCATCCGCCATTAAAGACGCCACGGTGTTATCCGCGACCAAGGTAACCGGCACTTTAGCCTGTTGCAATTCCCATACCGTTAACTTGGCCCCCTGCATATAAGGCCTGGTTTCAGTGGCAAAAAACTTCACATATTTACCTTGCGCAGACGCCAGGCTTGCGGCCATGGCCAATTCGCCGCTGACATTACAATGCGTTAAAACACAATCCCCTTCTTTGATCACTTTAGCAATTTCCTTGACCCTTTGTAGACGACGCTCCCTTATGCC
>CAZABZ010000216.1:0-2065 GCA_964483535.1 uncultured Planctomycetales bacterium
AGCGACGATAACACTATTTTCTGGAATAACTTATGAAAAGATTTCTGATCAGGGAATGTTATTAAAAGCATCTTGAAATAGCGTATCATCGGGCAGGACCCGATGATCCGCAGACCAGTGAGTTAAAAGTGAACGATATCCTCATCAAATTCATATTAAGTGCCGGCACCTTGTTTATCATGTTTAGCATTGCCGGGCTTTTGACCTGGGTTGAGCGCAAGCAAAGCGCCGTCATGCAAGACCGCATAGGCGCCAACCGCGCTTCCATTTTTGGTTTTAAGGCCTGGGGGCTCTTTCACGTCATTGCCGACGTGCTCAAAATGCTCAGCAAAGAAGAGTTCATCCCTGAGGGCGCAAACAAGTTTTTGTTTAATTTAGCCCCGTATTTGTCCATTATTTTTGCCCTTGTGAGTTTCGCGGCCATTCCCATCGGCGGCGCTCTCATTTTAAATAATCATGTCATTGAGCTTCAGGCCGCTGATCTTAACATTGCCCTTATTTTTATTTTTGCCATGATGTCCATGAGTGTTTACGGTGTCGTCTTGGCTGGCTTTTCCTCGAATAATAACTACGCCTTTATGGGAGGGATGCGCGGCGCCGCGCAAATGATCGCCTATGAGATCACCATGGGCGCGGCCATCATGGGCGTCATCATGGTTTTTAATACGATTGATCTTCAAGCGTTAGACCGCGCGCAGGGGGCATACATGTTGGGCGGCTGGCTTCCCAAATGGGGCGTTTTTGTTCAGCCGTTTTCGTTCTTTTTATTCTTGACCGCGGCCATGGCTGAAACTAAACGCACGCCTTTTGATCTTCCCGAGGGAGAATCAGAGATCATCGGTTATTTTGTGGAATATAGCGGCATGAAATTCGGGATGTTTTTTATGGCTGACTTGGTTGAGACCCTGTTGGTGGCGGCCTTGATGGCGACTTTGTTTTTTGGCGGGTGGCAGGTGCCGTATCTGCATCCGGACGGGTTTTATTTCCCGTGGGGCGGGCATATGGCGCTTTCCAATTTGCCGGTGGTCATTCTGGGAGTTTTGTCATTCTTTATAAAGGTCAGTTTTTTTATTTGGGTCTTGATGGCTGTTCGTTGGACCTTGCCAAGATTTCGTTATGATCAGCTGATGAACTTGGGATGGAAAATTTTGCTCCCGGCGTCTTTAGTCAACATTGCCATCACGGCTGTTGTGATCATTCTTTTGAGGTAGTTTTTTATGGAAAAATATTTTGGTCCCAAAAGGCATTTTACTTCATTGCGCGTGGCCCAGATGAAGCGCGCGTGGAAAAAATCCAATCGTCGGGAGCTTAACTGGTGGGAAAGCACCTATCTTCCGACGCTGATTAGCGGCGTTTGGCTGACCACCAAACATTTTTTTTACAATATGACCTTCCATGTCCTTCATCTGGTTGGCCTTTGCAAAGAAATTCCCGGCGCTGTCACATATCAATACCCGGAGAAGCATAGGCCGTTATCATCGCGATTAAGGACCCGCCATCGTTTGACCAAGCGTAAGGACGGGTCTGCCCGTTGTGTGGCTTGCATGATGTGTGAAACCGTATGCCCTGCCAGGTGCATTGAGATCACCGCCGCAGAACATCCGGATCGCAATATTGAAAAATACCCTGCTGAATTTATTCTGGATTTAGGAAAATGCGTTTACTGCGGTTTCTGCGTTGAGGTTTGCCCGGAAGATGCCATCCGCATGGATACCGGCAAACTCAACATCGCCGAATACTCCCGAGGGGGCATGATCTACAACAAAAAACGCCTGATGGAGGGATAACGGCGCTTATTTTGATTTAGGCATTGAAAATAGCAATGGCCCATTAGGGAAATCGTCCCCGGGAGCTGAATCACTGGGATCAAAAAGAAATGATTTTAATCCGCGTGCTGCTGTTTTAAAGCCGCGATAGGTTTTAAAACGCATGTATTTCAGCTTACTTTTTGTTTTAGTGGTTAATAGATGTGGTATCATTTTTTAACCCCCAAATGGTAGTTTAATGGTCTACCTTTTGAGTGTGCCATATGTTTCTGTGTTTGTCAAGTCGACCAAAGAGGGAA
>CAZABZ010000217.1:0-2037 GCA_964483535.1 uncultured Planctomycetales bacterium
ATCGCCAGCTTAAACCGTTGGTTTTCTGCGGGGTTTATCCGGTCAATGCCGGAGACTACGCGCCCCTGCGCGAGGCCATTGATAAATTACGCCTTTCAGATCCCAGCTTTGTTTATGAACATGAGAATTCCCAGTCTTTTGGGTATGGGTTCCGCTGCGGTTTCCTGGGGCTTTTGCACATGGAAATTGTGCAGGAACGCCTGGAGCGTGAATATGATTTGAATTTGATCTTAACCACCCCTAATGTCGGTTATAAAATCATCAAGCGCGACGGAACTGTGATGGATTTGGAAAATCCGTCGGATTTGCCCAACGCTTCTGAGATCGCCCGCATCGAAGAGCCGGTTTTGGCCGTGTCTATTTTTACACCGGTGTCCATGATGGACGCTGTTATGGAATTAGCCAAACGCAAACGAGGGACTTTTCAAAAGAGTGAATTTATCGGCGACCGTATGAAAATCCTCTTTGATATCCCGCTCTCCGAGGTGATCGTTGATTTTAATGATTTGATCAAGTCCGCCACCCGCGGGTATGGGTCCATTGATTATGAGTTTAAAGATTACGCGGCGGCGTCCATCACCCGTCTGGATATTTTGATCAATGATGAACCTTGTGACGCTTTCTCGTGCATGGTGCATAAAGAGCGCGCGTATGACAAAGGCTTAGGGTTAGTCACCAAACTTAAGGAGCTTATCCCTCAGCAATTGTTTGAAGTGCGTATCCAGGCCCAGGCCGACGGGCGGATCATCTCATCTGCCCGTGTCAAGCCGGCCGGTAAGAATGTCACGGCCAAGTGTTACGGCGGGGACATCAGCCGCAAGCGCAAATTATGGGAAAAGCAAAAAGAAGGTAAAAAGAAACTTAAACAGATCGGCCGGGTGGAAGTGCCGCAAGAAGCCTTTTTAGCCGCGTTGAAAATTTAGGAAAGGATTATCATGCCCCAAAACAAAAAACCAAAATCAGTTCTCCGTGAATGGGTTGAATCTATTCTCATTGCCCTGGTTTTGGCGGTGTTGATCCGCAGTTATTTTATTCAGCCTTTTAAAATCCCCAGCGGCTCCATGCGTATGACGCTCCTCGAGGGAGATCATCTCTTTGTTGATAAATGGACTTATGGCCCGCAGGTTTTACCGCCCATGTTCTGGGACATCGGTTTTCAAGAGGGAAGCCCGCTATTGTCGCTTAGATGGCCCCAAGCTTGGCTTCCCATGACACAAACACGCCTGCCCGGGTTTAGAAAACCTCAACGCGGGGACATCATTGTGTTTGTTTATCCGGTCGATCCGACCAAAGATTTTATTAAGCGTGTTATCGCGGTGGGTGGCGAAACCGTTACGATCCAAGACGGGGCCATTTATATCAACGGCAAAGAAATCACCGATCCCCGCATTAAACGCACCTATTATTACAATCGCGGCCAATACGGCGCTGAAGGCCAAACGGTGCGTGTGCCTCACGGCTTTTGTTTTGTGATGGGAGACAATAGCGGATCCAGTTATGACAGCCGTTATTGGGGTTTTGTCCCTGAGACGAGCATTATCGGCAAAGCGGACATTATTTTTTGGCCTTTGGATCGCATACGGATTATACAATGAGAAAACTCGTCGCTGCGCTCTTTGCAATGACATTATGCTTCATGGGTTGCCAGACAACCCCGCATAAGCCCAGGCCAACCCGGGCAGAAGCGATTTCGGCATTGACGACGATGACCCAAGGATTGACGAATAAACCATTTACTGAAGCGGATTTAAAAAATTTGACGTTCCAGGTCCTGAGTGATCCTCAGGCCCAGTCCGCGTTGCGTTCGATCAATACGGCTTTAAGAGCACAGCATACGGTCAAATATTGTCCGGTGGATGGGCAGCGTTTCAGCGCGGATATGATCTATTGCCCGATCCATCACGTTAAACTAAAATATGTGGAAGAAGATGGCTCTAACATTCGCTAATAAAGTTACTGTCGGCCGTATTCTGATCGTCCCGTTTTTTATCGCGACGGTCATGTATATTTCGCCCAAACATGAATATTTCCGCTGGT
>CAZABZ010000218.1:0-2018 GCA_964483535.1 uncultured Planctomycetales bacterium
CAGATCGAATACATTGAAGCTATTAAAACCAATGATCTGGTTTTTTGCATTGGTCCCGCGGGTACGGGGAAAACTTATTTAGCCATTGCCATGGCGGTCAATGCTCTTAAAAAAGGGTTGGTGCGCCGCATTATTTTAACCCGTCCGGCGGTGGAAGCCGGGGAGAGCTTGGGATTTTTGCCCGGGGACATGGTGGAAAAAGTATTGCCGTATTTGCGTCCTTTGTACGATGCTCTTTACGATATGATGGAGCCTGAAAAGGTGGAGCAGTACGGCGAGCAGGGGATTATTGAAGTTGCTCCCCTGGCTTTTATGCGCGGGCGTACGCTCAACGAAGCTTTCGTCATTTTGGATGAAGCCCAGAATGTCCGTCCGGACCAGATGAAAATGTTTTTAACACGTATGGGTTTTGATTCCAAGGTGGTGGTTATAGGAGATGTGACCCAAAGTGATTTGCCGACGCCCGAGAATAACGGCCTCATTGAGGCCAATCGGGTTTTGGGAAATGTTCCTGAGATTAAATTTATCCATTTGACCAGTGAAGACACAGTCCGTCATGAATTGGTGCAAAAGATCATTGAGGCCTACGCTCAAAATAACGGGAACCACAAACATTAAACTTCAGCAGATTTCAAATTCATGAAACCATGGTCTAAAATACCGTTTTCCCTTGATCAAAGCATCATGGTGGCCGTCACCTTTTTGGCGCTGGTGATTTTTTGTTATTTTTCAGACCTTCCTTTAATCATTCCTTTGTTGGTATTCTTTCTTGGCCTTCATTTGTTTTATTTCAAAAAAGTTAAACCCCGGCTCTTTTTGCATTTGGCCCTGCTTTTGGCCTTGCTTCTCTTCGCGGCCCACTCTTTTCAATCCTATTCTCATCCTATTCATTTCTATCTGCCCATTGCCTCTATCGCGATGCTGACGATGCTGTTGTTTAATGATTCGCAGATCAGTTTTATAATGGCTTTCATGAGCGCCACGCTTGCCGGAATTATTTTGGGATTTAACCTTAACGAGATGCTGATCTTTTTTTTGGGTGGCCTGGTAGGATCTTATAAGGTACGGGATGCGCGCACCCGTGGCGTGCTGATCGAAGCGGGGATCTTTGTTTCTATCATCCAGGTGGTTTGCGCTTTATTGATCAATCCGGCGATCAACAAAGATATTTTGATGACCGTTTTAAAACCTTTAGCTATCAATGGCTTGATATGCGCCATTGTGGTCATAGCGACGTCCAAGATTTTTGAGACGCTATTTGGCGAGATCACCAATTTTACGCTTTTGGAGCTTTCAGATTCTTCGCATCCTTTAATGAAGCGTATGGTGGTGGAGGCGCCGGGCTCTTATCATCACAGTTTAATTGTCAGCAATTTAGCGGAAGCGGCGGCTGATGCCATTGACGCCCATTCTCTTTTAGTAAGGGTGGGAGCGTATTATCATGATATCGGCAAAATGGTCAACCCCGAGTATTTCACCGAGAACCAGATGGTCACCGGTAATAAACACGATGAATTAGAACCGTCCATGAGCCGACTGGTGATTTTCAATCATATTAAGGAAGGGATGGAGCTGGCAGCCAAGAACCACTTGAATCATCGCATTATTGATTTTATTCCCGAGCATCATGGGACAAGCCTCATGCATTATTTTTATCAAAAAGCCCTGACGGAAGGGCAGCCTGAAGGGGCCCAAGAAAAAGATTACCGTTACCCGGGGCCAAAGCCGCAGAGCAAGGAAACGGCCATTGTTCTTTTGGCGGATTCCGTCGAGGCCGCCACCCGCGCTCTGGATGAGCATACCCCTCAGCGTATCGGGGACGTGGTGCGTAAAGTGATCAATAACAAATTTATCGACGGCCAGCTGGATGAATGCAATTTGACGTTAAGAGAAATCGATACGATCGCCGCAACCTTCGTGCGTGTTTTAAGCGCCATGTACCATGCTCGCGTCAAATATCCCGAAAAATCCAATGGAAATAACCCTAAAAAATCTTCAAAAGAAAATCCCGATCCCGC
>CAZABZ010000219.1:0-2015 GCA_964483535.1 uncultured Planctomycetales bacterium
TTTCCCGTAAACATGCCGTCGAATGCAGTTCTTCCGGCATTACCTTTGTCATGGGAGGCAAATACAGCACGTACCGGGCCATTGCCGAGGATGCTCTTGGAAAAGCAATGCCCCATCTGGTGTCCAAAATGCCTTACGGCGGAGAATATACTCTTTACGGCTCTGGAGGCAGCAATGAAGAGCTTAAGATCCTAAGCCAGCGATTTGAAGTGCCGCTCGATTTGATCAGATACTTGCAGGGCATTTATGGCAGCCGCTTTGGGGATGTGCTTAATATCGCTCAAGGCAATAATCAACTAAAAGAAAAGATCTGTTCCTGTTCACCGGCGATCGCCGCCCAGGTCGTATACGCGCGGGATGTTGAGATGGCGAAAACAGTAGAAGATATCATGGAGCGAAGGCTTGGGTTGTCCTACTTAGATTGTCCCACGAGGAATTGCCGGCGAGCCATAGAAGAAATTCTAAGAAACCATTCATGAAAACCCTTCAAAGCAGTATTCATAAAGCTATCCGACGACGCGCCCCGTTGTCTTCCATCACCAATGCCATGCGCCTGGTCAATGGCGCTGGGGATGATTTAGACGGACTTTTGATCGATTGTTATGACAAACACCTTCATGCGCAGATTTTATCGGACCATTGGAATAAAGAGATGCCGGAGATTTGCCGCACCTTGACCTCTTGCTTGCCCGTGGAGTATTTGATTGTCAAATCCCGCCGAGGCCTTGAGATCAGGGAAGAAGTATTAATAGGTTCACGGCCGCAGACGATCGTCGAAGAATATGGCATTAAATTTGGAGTTAATTTGAAAGAAGGCCTTAATTGCGGTTTGTTTTTAGATATGCGGCACAACCGCCGGATGGTAGGCTTGTTCTCTAAAGGGAAAAAAGTCCTCAACTGTTTTTCATATACCTGTTCTTTCGGTCTCCATGCCCGCGTTGGCGGCGCCTGTGAGGTCATTAATGTGGATATCAGCCGCAAAATCCTGGAGCGTGGGGAAAATAATTATCAGCTCAATTGTTTACCCACCGCTGCCGGAGAATTTATTAAAGCAGATTCCGTTTCATTTTTGAAGAGGGCTTTTAAAAAGGAAAATTATTTTGATGTGGTCATCCTTGATCCTCCATCTTTTGCCCGTTACGAGGGACGAGTATTCCAGGTCAAACGCGATTTGCCCGGATTAATAGCTTCGGCCGTTGCGGTTTTAAATCCAGGAGGCAGTTTACTGGTGACGACAAATTATAGTGGTATCGATGTTTCCAATCTGGAGCAAATGTTAGCCCGCGGGCTAAACGGCCGTCGGGTGGCGCATATCCAACGGGTTAGTCAGGACAAGGATTTTATCGGCAGTAACAGTTTTAAGGAAAGCTATTTGGTGGGGGTATGGGTCAAGTTCCTTTAGAGCGGGCTTTATCGAAATTAGGCAAAATGTCACGTTCAGAGACTAAGCGGTTGATCGAAGAGGGCCGCCTTGCAGTCAATGGGCGTGTTATCAAGGATCCCGCGTTTCTATTGGTCCCGGAGACAGCCCAAATCACCATCGACGGTAAACCTGTGACCCGTGCCGCTTCCTGCACGATCATGTTGTATAAACCCCGGGGCATTGTCACCACCAAATCGGATGAGAAAGGGCGCAAGACAATTTATGATTTGTTGCCGGAGCATTTACAACATTTGCATCCGGTCGGGCGTCTGGATATGGCGAGCTGTGGATTGCTGTTGATGACCACGGACACGCAACTCTCAAATTTTCTTACCTGTCCTGATAATGAAATCCCTCGCGTCTATGCGGTCAGTGTCGCGGGCAGGATTACCGATGATGAGATAAAACGTTTGTCAGAAGGCATTCAAGACAAGGGACAGTTACTGAAAGCATCTTCAATCACCTTGCGTAAAGCCAGTAATAAAGAATCTCATTTGATCGTGCGGCTTACCGAGGGGAAAAACCGTGAAATTCGACGCATGTTTGAAGCCTTGGGCTCTGAGGTCATTGCGCTTAAACGCATTGCTTTTGG
>CAZABZ010000220.1:0-1988 GCA_964483535.1 uncultured Planctomycetales bacterium
CATTGATGAGCAGGACTTGATCACATATTTTAATAAAGATGAAAACGCCAATGTTCTTTTGATCTACATGGAAGGCCTTAAAGACGCTCCAAAATTCTTGCGGTCTAAAATTGAAAAACCAACGGTTGTTCTTAAAGTCGGTCGTTCTTCCCGTGGGGCACAAGCGGCCGCGTCTCATACAGGATCTTTATCAGGATCAGATAAGATCTATGACGGGGTTTTTAAACAATTAGGGATTTTACGGGCTTCTACTTTTATTGAAGCTTTTAGCTGGTCCCGCGCGCTTTCGCTTCCTTTACCTAAAGGAGAGGACACTCTTATTATCACTAATGGCGGAGGCATCGGTGTCGCCACGACCGATGAATGCGAAGCTCAAGGGATCAAGATTTTAGATGATCCTGCTTGGCTGGAGGGTAAATTCCGTTCGGCCATGCCGGATTATGGAAGCACTAAAAACCCCATTGACGTCACCGGAGGCGCAGGGGTAGAGGGCTACCGTCAGGCATTAAAAATCGCCTTTGCTGAAGAGAGGATTAAATCCGTTATAGTCCTTTATTGTGAAACGGCAGTGACTGATCCTATGGACATCGCTAAAGCGGTCACTACCACCTTTGAAGCCGCGGGACGCAACAAACCAGTGGTTGTTTCCATGGTTGGCGGGGTGCGTACACGCGATGCCCTGGATTATTTGAATGAACATCATATCCCATCATCCAGTTTAGTTGATATGTCTGTTTCTGCCCTTAAGATCCTTTATACATGGGCAGAAATTAAAAATCGTCCTGCATCTCAGGTTGTTTTAGAAAAACCGCCCGTACAGGTCAATAAAATTATTGATGCGGTCAAAGCTGAAGGCAGGAATATTTTGATGGAACATGAAGCCCGTCAGGTCATGGAACTATGCGGCGTACCAACCCCTAAGTGGGCCTTTGTACGAACTGCGGATGAAGCAGTCAAAATCGCCGATTCCAAGAAGATGTATCCTCTGGCGATGAAAATAGCTTCACCTGATATCGTGCATAAAACAGATGTCGGAGGGGTTGTCCTTAATATCCGTGACGGGAAGGAATTAAAAGACAGCTTTGAAGCCATGATCGCCCGGATTAAAAAAACCATGCCGAAAGCAAATTTACTTGGAGTCAACCTTATCCAAATGGTAAGCGGTATTGAATGTATTGTCGGGATCACGACCGACCCCCAGTTTGGTCCGGCGGTCATGTTTGGACTGGGCGGGGTGTTTGTCGAAGCGCTTAAAGATGTTACTTTTCGTGTAGTGCCTTTTGATGCCGCCGAGGCCGGTCGAATGATCGGGGAGATCAAAGCTAAAAAGATTTTAGACGGTTTTCGCGGCATGAAGGCCGATAAAGATTCAATCATTAAAACCTTGATAGCCGTACAAAAGTTGGCGCCTTTGGTCAAAGAAATTGATATTAACCCTTTGCTGACCAATCAGGAGGGTTCTTACGCCGTAGACGCCAGGATCGTTTTAAAATGACAAAATCATTGCATTTCCAGATTCGCGGTACCGTTCAGGGAGTGGGCTTTAGGCCATGGGTATATCGTCTGGCGAACCAGTTAAATCTTAAAGGTTTTGTCCAGAACACTTCTCAAGGGGTCGCTATGGAAATTGAAGGACCGGCAAGTAAGGTGGAGAATTTTGTCCAGCAGGTCCGTACAAATCCTCCTGCCCACTGCGTTATGACGCAATGCCTTATCACTGATATTTTGCCCAAAAGCTTTCATCAATTCCAGATTTTGTCCAGTCAGGATGAAAATCAGCATGAAGCTTTGGTCCTGCCTGATATCGCAACCTGCCCTGATTGTATTAAAGAAATCTTTGACCAACATGATCGTCGCTATTTGTATCCATTTACTAATTGTACTCATTGCGGCCCGCGGTATTCCATTATCGAAGCTTTGCCCTATGACCGTTTAAACACTTCCATGAAAAAGTTTAAAATGTGCCCAAAATGTCAAAATGAATATGA
>CAZABZ010000221.1:0-1987 GCA_964483535.1 uncultured Planctomycetales bacterium
GCGCCTGGCTCATTTGCCGGGTTGTTTTTTGAAGGGCGTGTAAGCCGTTGAGGCGTTTATCCATTTCCTCGCGGGTTTTATTAAGTTCCAAATCAGTGCGGACGATCAGTTTGGCTTGTTCGTCTAAATCGTCAAAAGAACGCATTAGTCTTTTGTGCGTCTCTTTCATTTCGTTGATGGTCTCTTCTTTAGTGCTCAGGGTATAAAAAAGATATGTCGTGGTACATGCCAGGAGGAATATGATGATGCCAAGCACGGTTAAGGTTTCAATGGTTATCGGGTCCATAGCATTTATCTAACTATTTTATGAGAAGGCCACCAGGAGGATGCTTTCATTATGTAAATAAGTATTTTTTATATTGTTCAGCGTTTCAAAGGGCCCCATTTCACCGTAGGAGCACATGCCTACGATCGGCGTTGTTTTCCCCAGGACATCCTTGATGGCCTGAATTTCACTAAAAGCGCCGCGTCCCAGGATTTTATGACGGGCCAAGGATTCAAATATAAGGACCAGCTTAGCCGTCCTGTCAGCGAGGGAGGCTTTGACTAATTCCGCCGCTTCGATGGCAGAGTTGCGGCAAGACTCTATATTGCTGATCATCAAATGCACTTCAGCCCCCTCAGGGATCCCCTCATGACATACGATACTACCGTCTTGTAAGATGTCAATAATGTTGCGCAACAAATATTGTCCGGATCCTTCCAGGTAGAGCCCTAAGGGGTACATCGCCGCGTATGAATTTAAAGTAACGTTTTTTAACCCTTCAGCTTCCTGGCCCAGAAAATGCTTATAAATTTCGACGGCTGGTTTATTATCAATGGTGCGCAGGACATGGCCGTCGACCTTAGTGACGGTACGCGGTTTACCCAGCGGTTTAAAGCTGTGTTTACAACCCAAGCCTAAGTGGAATGACCCTCCCAACAAAAGACCGACGACAGAATTATGCAATGTTTGGTCCTGAAAGAATTGATGGAGTTTTTTATATTTAAAATCATCGCTGGAAATGGCCCCGAGCACAGGGAAACCTCCGCCTAATACTTCCCTGACGCCGCGGATAAACTGTGAACTATTTTTTTCAATACCTTCCGAAAAAGTGATGAAGGCCTCCCGATGAGAGGAGTTTAAGTTTTGGACCGCTTTGCGGGCCAAGTCAAATCCGGTGGAATACATATTTTGAGTATCAAGGTCGCTTATTGCGGAAACCCCGAAATGGATATCGTCGGAATGGACACCTACAACAGCAATGCCGCGATTAGTCACGCCATTGGATAAAATGATGCCTCCGGTGGAGGAGCCGACCAAATGTTTTGGTTTAAGGACTTGGGTTATGACCGACTGAACTTCAGGGACAATATACTGGGGCGAAGCGAAGATAATGATTAAATCGGTATTAGTGGTATTGAGTTGATTTTTGACCTGCACGCAGGCCTGCAAAATGGCATTTTGAGGATTGGGGTCTTGGCTGAATCCAATGCTGATACTGGTAGACAAAGAAAATCTCCTGGAGATGAGGTTCTATTTCTTTGATTATAAATTTAAGGCGCCAAGTGTCAACGATAATACTGATAAACCTGGCTCTAGAGATGTGCTGTTACCTTAATATTTCTATTAGAAATTTGGCCAACGATATTTGTTGACGATTAAGGGGCTTTGAGATATTCTTACCTTTCATTATTGATTTGGCCCCATCGTCTAGCCTGGTCTAGGACGTCTGCTTCTCAGGCAGAAAACACCGGTTCAAATCCGGTTGGGGCTATTTTATTTGAATGGGGCGAAGTCCCATTCAAATAAAATATGTTTCCTTCCGATTTGAAGCCGCCCTTTAGGGCGTTCACTCGATGACCTCCCTAAACGTTTTTAGATAAGTCATCGAGCCGTGAGGCCGAAGGCCTCACGCAATCCGGTTGGGGCTATTTTTAGAATAGGTTATTTGGAAGCAGACAAGAGACAAAGAATTTAATGGAATTTTTCCTTAATTTTCTTCTG
>CAZABZ010000222.1:0-1985 GCA_964483535.1 uncultured Planctomycetales bacterium
AACGGATTAAATGGCCAGATATCATGAGATTGCAAAGGGGGCAACGTGAAGAGACTAGAGAGGCCTTAAGACAGCTTTATGCTTTGATCGCTAAAACAGTGGATCCCGACATCAAGATTAGCGCTTTTATGCCGTATCCAGAAGCAGAAATTTTTCAACTAAGAAGGCCAGGTAATGGCACTAATGGTAATTCTACAATTGCGCCAACTTCGGATGTTGAGCCAGAATCGAAACCAGAACGAGCTGATCAGGCTGTCATTTCTTCTGAAATTAAAAAAGAAGGCGGGATTGATTTGAATTTTCAGCCCCAGTTCATCCAACAGGCTTCGAGGACAAGCCCAACGAGTATCCAGGAAGCGGCGATCACTGACATGCCTGACGGGTTTAAGGGATTTAATTTCAATATTGTCAGTTTTACATCCAATTTAACAGTCAACGGCGCCTTTCAGTTAATGTTTAATCCTAATTAACAGATTGCTTCGCTTTTCCTTCTTCCTTTTTTAATCTGCTCTACGAAAAGACAAATAGAAGCTTTTTGTTAACCTGTTGTTATATAGTGCTATACTTTTAAAGGGTATTTTTATATGCAAAAAGCCAAACATCTTAAAAATATTTTTATTTCCGCCATCCACCAGAACGCCGGCAAGACGACCTTGGCCTTGGGGCTATTCAAGAATTTCCAGGAGCGCAAGATCAAGACCGCCTTCATGAAACCCGTCGGCCAGGAAACCATCATCTACGAAGATGGGACCATTGATAAAGACACTTATTTGATCGGCGAGGTTTATCATTGCAAGAAGCACATCAAGGACATGAGCCCGATAACCGTGGGCCACGGCTATACGGAAAAATACATCCTTGATCCTCAGAAACAGCAATTGCGGGACAAGATTTTTAAATCTTTTCAGACGATTACCCGCGGCAAGGACGCTATTATCGTCGAGGGCACCGGGCACGCGGGGGTTGGGTCGGTGATTGATTGCTCGAATGGGGAAGTGGCGGCCCTGCTTGGGAGCAAGGTCATCATCGTTGCCGGCGGCGGTATTGGCCGGTCCATTGATGAGGTGATGCTCAATAAAGCCCTGTTTGACCTGTGCAAGGTGCCTGTGCTGGGCGTTATTATCAATAAAGTATTGCCGGATAAATTAGATAGGATTAAAAGCATTGTGGGCAAGGGGTTGGAGCGCAAGGGTATCCGTCTTTTAGGCGTTATCCCTGAAACGGATTTGTTAAGCGCCCCGACGGTCGAGCAAATCAGGGAACTGCTGGATTTAAAAGTATTTTCAGGCGAAGAAAATTTGCGCACCAGGGTCTATGATGCTATTGTCGCGGCCATGGAGCCGTATAATATGATCGGCCATTTACGCGATGGGGCGTTGGTCATTACCTCCGGTGACCGTGTGGACAATATGCTGGTGGCAGTGTCTTCGTATTTGCTGCAGCAGGTGCGGGCGGTCAAGGTCGCGGGCCTCATTTTGACCGGGGGGCTGATCCCGGACCATAAAATCGCCGGGCTGCTTAAAGACAGCCGTATCCCGGTGCTTTATTCTGACAAGGACACCTACACCATCGCTGCCGCCATCGAGAACATGACTCCCAAGATCCAGAAGGCTGACCACGATAAAATTCACGAGGCCAGGCGCTTGGTCAAAGACTACGTGGACGTGGACATGATCCTTAAAAATCTGTGAGTAATGGGTTTTGAATCATGCTTGACTATTCGACGGTCCTCATTTAAAGTATTTTTATCATAGCAAAGGAATCCAAAATGTTAGAGTACATCGCAATCTTATTTGCTTTCCTTTTTGCTTTGGCCCTCGCGGCCCTGTTGTTGGTCTTGCCTAAGGTTTTAAGCCCGAAATCCCCCAGTATAGCTAAATCCAAGCCCTTTGAATGCGGCAAGGAGCCTTTTTCTTTGCCTGGCGGCAACAGCCCTATGCATTTTTATATCGTGGCCATGCTTTTTATCGTCTTTGACGTCGAGC
>CAZABZ010000223.1:0-1925 GCA_964483535.1 uncultured Planctomycetales bacterium
AATGAGTTTTCAAGATAAATTTGAACGGTTTTTTAAATTACGTTTTGCGATCCTTTATCCTTTTGGTATTTTTGTCATTCTTTTTGCCAATTCTGATGATCAGTCGATGAGGATTGGCATTTGGTTTATTTTAGTTGGCTTGTTCTTAAGGATGTGGGCCAATGGGTATGCCATAAAGTTAGAAAAACTCACGATCTCCGGTCCTTATGGGTTTGTGAGACATCCCCTTTATCTGGGTACGGGGCTTCTCGCCGTTGGTTTTATTATTATGCTTAGGATCCATTACGCGGGTGCGTTATTATTTTTGGTAATGTCGGCGGTATATTACCGAACAATTAAGAATGAAGAGAAAATGATGGAACAAAAGTTTGGAGATCAATATATAAATTATAAACACAAAGTCCCCTGTATAGTGCCTACGATTTTTCCTTATCGACAAGGGGAAAGATGGCCGTTTAGTTTTAGGCGTTTAATTAAAAGCAGGGAGTACAAATTGTTTATTTGGATGATCATTCTTGTCATTGCATTTCATTTAAAAGAGGAGTTATGGTTACACCATGAAAAGATAAGTGCGCACTTGATTTTCTTAATGGGTATTATCCTGCTTCTCGCCATGGTAGATATCCTTGGGGAATTGCTAAAATGGAGGAAGATCGAGGTCTAAAAAGTCTCAGCCGTCACCCACCCCAGTAAATTCTATTTCTCATCGGGAAACGGAAGGGTTTGAATGTGAAGATAAAGCCAAACGCTGAATTTATGTGCCTTGCCTTAAGAGAGGCGCAAAAGAATCTCTCTGACATGCGCGGAGGGCCATTCGGCGCCTGCATTGTCAAAGGCAATGAAGTCATCGCCATAAGCCGCAATACCGTTTTAAAACAAGATGCCACCTGTCATGCGGAAATCAACGCCATCCGTAAAGCATCGAGAAAATTAAGGACTTACGACCTTTCCGGCTGTTGGATTTATTCAACTACTGAACCCTGCCCGATGTGTTTTAGCGCTATTCATTGGTCTAAAATTAATGTTTTGGTGTACGGTAATTCTATCGCTGATGCAAAAAGTATCGGTTTTAACGAGCTTCCTATCTCCAGTGTCAGAATGAAGAAGTTGGGAGGGGCAAAGTTAAAGATAATTTCCGGCTGTATGCGCGATGAGGCGAATCAGCTTTTTAAAAAATGGGACAGGCTTCCCAATAAAAAATTGTATTGATATCGGTTAAGGAAAAACAGAGATGAATGAATGCAAAGGGAAACAGGAAGATGAATTCTTAAAAGCCGCCCTACAGGAGGCACAGGCCGGATTAAAAGAGGGCGGCATCCCTATAGGGTCAGTTATTGTTTGTGGCGGGCAAATAATAGGGCGTGGGCATAATAGGCGTGTCCAAAAAAACAGCGCGATTTTACATGCTGAGATGGACGCTTTAGAAAATACCGGCCGATTACCGGCATCTGTATATAAACGGTGCGCATTGTATACGACGCTTTCACCTTGCGCCATGTGTTCAGGCGCAATACTTCTTTATGGCATAGCGCACATTATTATCGGTGAGAATAAAACTTTTATGGGAGAAGAGGAGCTTTTGCGTTCAAGAGGGGTAAAACTTGAAGTCTTGCAAGATAAAGCCTGCATTTCGCTTATGGAAGACTTTATTAAGGGTGATCCTAAACTTTGGAATGAAGACATTGGGATCAGTAGTTCATAAAGGAGGGGGCGATGCCGCTTGTTCAAACGATATTGTTCTATGTGCCCGTGATACCGTTGGGCCTGATCATGTTTTTTTTAGCAGTGACGTTGTCCGTCATAGGGCTTTGGATTGTATGGCGATTTGTTCCGCGTCAGACGTTGAAGGCGCACAATGATGTAACCGAAGCAATATTTATAGTAACTGCGACGGCCTATACAGTATTACTGGCGTTTGTGGTGGT
>CAZABZ010000224.1:0-1917 GCA_964483535.1 uncultured Planctomycetales bacterium
TCGATCATGCCGGGTAAAGTCAATCCAACCCAATGCGAAGCCATGACCATGGTCTGTGTGCAGGTATTGGGCAACAACACTGCCGTGTCTGCGGCCGGCTCAAACGGGAATTTTGAATTAAATGTTTATAAACCGGTGATCATCTTCAATATCCTCAATTCCATACGGCTTTTGTCGGATGCCTGTGAAAGTTTTACCGACCATTGCGTCGTCGGTATTGAAGCCAATCGTCTTAATATCAAAAAGAATCTGGATAATTCATTGATGCTTGTCACCGCCTTAAATCCACACATTGGTTATGATAATGCCGCGAAGGTGTCTAAAAAAGCATTCGCGGAAAATATCACTCTTAAAGAAGCTGCCATTGCCTTAGGATTGTTGACGGCGGAGAAATTTGATGCCATAGTCCGTCCTCAAGACATGATAGGTCCTAAATAAACCCGTCGTGATTGATATTAAAATTGATAAACTTATCCGTAGCCGCCGCAAAACGATTGGTTTGCAAATAACCAACGATGCGCGTTTGATTGTACGGGCGCCATTTTTTGCCTCGGAAAATCTGATCCATAAACTTATCCGTAGTAAAAAATCCTGGATTATAGCCAAACAAGACTATTTTAAACAGCGACAAGATAAAATTCTAATCAGGAAATTTGTTCCGGGTGAAGAATATTTATTTTTAGGTCAAAGCTATCCGTTAGTTGTGGCCGAAAATCTTCCTAAAGCGGTGGTCCTGGATGATTCTTTAATGATTTCTCCAATGGTTTTGGGTAATGCGCGAGACCATTTGGAATGTTGGTATAAAGCCAAGGCTTTAGAACATATTACTCAAAGGGTTGAGCATTATGCCCAAATGTCTGATTTAAAATATAAGTCCATCAGGATTAATAACGCGACAACGCGTTGGGGTTCTTGCGGGTATAAAGACACGCTTAGCTTTACCTGGAGGCTGGTCATGGCGCCGGCCAGAGTAGTGGATTATGTCATTATTCATGAACTGATGCATTTAAAACAGAGGAACCATTCGCGTAAATTTTGGGAAGAAGTAGCCAGAATTGTACCGGATTATGTCCACGATGAACGTTGGTTGAAGCAAAACGGGCATTTGCTCGTGTGGCCTAAATAGTCTGCAATAACAGCAAATTACCTGCCTTTAAGCCTTCCGCGTGCTTAATTATTAATAAATCTTATCTAAATTCTTAGTAAATTTTAAATCTCCGACGGTGATCTCTTAAGAAAGCGTTTTCTCCAAAACCCCCAAACAGGCTTGAAAAGGGGGGCTTTAGGGGCAATACTCTAGATAAAGGGAGAAAAAATCATATATATGCTTAAGACTTCAATAATCATTCTGACTTTGGTAAGTTTTTTGATAACGGGTGTTGTAGGCCCGATGCCGGCCTATGCCCAAGATTACCGTTTGCCGGCCCTTGGTGTCATGGTCCATCTAAGCCCAGAATTTAATCCTCCCATATTAAAGGGCATAAAGATCCATCCTGACAATCCTTTCCGTTTTGATTTCATTCTGGATCGTGGCGACAGTCCATTATCTAACGATGACCTTAAAGGGGAATCTTCTAAACTCGTAAAGTATTTTTTGGCCAGCTTGACGATCCCGGAGAAAGATTTGTGGGTCAATCTTTCACCTTACGAGAAAGGCCACATTATTCCTAATAGCTTTGGCTTGACTGAAATGGGCCGTGACCTATTAGCAGAAGATTACATACTTAAGCAGATCACCGCAAGTTTGATTTACCCGGAAGATGAAATAGGCAAGAAATTCTGGAAGCGCCTTTATGAAGAAGCGTATAAAAAATTTGGCACAACTAATATCCCAGTGAACACATTTAACAAAGTCTGGATAGTTCCTGAGAAAGCAGTTGTTTATGAGAACGCCAAGATAGGGACAGCCTATGTGGT
>CAZABZ010000225.1:0-1906 GCA_964483535.1 uncultured Planctomycetales bacterium
GTGATGTTTTTTGCCGGGTCATTCGGCATTATGCTGGGCATGGTCATTAGTTTCGTCATTTTTAAACCTTTGATCGGCCCGCAATTTTGGGGAGGGTTCGGCGCATTGGCTGCTTCCTGGACCGGGGGCAGTGCCAACATGATCGCGGTCAAAGAAGCTTTGAATACGCCTGACCCTGTTTTTTTGCCCATGGTCATTGTGGACACCTTCGTGCCTTATGTGTGGATGGGTATTTTGGTCGCTTTGGCCGCGCGGCAAAAAGGATTTGACAGCTGGAACGGCTCTGACCGGCGGATTTTAGATGATTTAGCCAAGGCCCCCCAATATTCTTCCCAACAGAAAAAACAGTCCGTACATCCCGGCAAGGCGATTTTGATCATAGGGCTGGCTTTGGCTTTAGGCAGGGGAGCTCAGGCGGTATCTCTTTATTTACCGACGGGCAGGGATGTGCTCTCTCCTTACGCCTGGACCATTATTCTGGTTTCTACTTGCGCTATTTTACTTTCCGTGACACCGGTAAGCCGCATCCCTCACACAGGCGCCAATAAATTCGGCAAATGGATCTTATATTTTGTTCTAACTTCCATTGGGGCCCGCGCCAGTTTGCATAATGCCTCTCAGGTAGGCATTTTAATCGCGGCAGGAGTGGTAGTGATTTTTATCCATGTGGTGGTATTGCTTGCGACCGCCCGATTGATCCGGGCGCCATTATTCTTAATCGCCACCGCTTCTCTATCCAATATCGCGGGATTGGTTTCCGCACCGATGGTAGCGGAAATTTACCAGCCGGGGTTTGCTTCTGTAGGACTGCTTTTGGCCATTTTGGGCCATTCCATCGGCGTCTATACCGGCATCTTCACCGGCCAGGTTTGCCGTTTATTTATTTGATATAAATTCATAATGAATATATAATAAACTCATAATATCCCAAAGAATTAGCATTGGGATTTTTTATTGTACAGTCTAAGGAGATTACGAAAGGATCTGCTTATGGGTGCTTTACATTTGGATGAAAAGAGTTTTGAGACCGAGGTGTTGAAATCTCACTTACCGGTTTTGGTGGACTTTTGGGCCCAATGGTGCGGCCCTTGTAAAATGATCGCACCTGTCATTGACCAACTATCCGTCGAGTTAGAGGGTAAAATGAAAGTGGCCAAGGTCGATGTGGATGAGTCGCCCCAATTGGCAGGGCAGTTTAATGTCATGTCTATCCCGACTTTGTTGATATTTAAAGGCGGCCAGCCGGTAGACCAGATAGTAGGAGCCATGTCTAAAGACAAGCTTTTGGCCAAAATTAACGCGCATCTATAAAGGAGTTTAAGAAATGTTGATTGAAGTGTTAAAATCTAAAATAAGCCATGCCACCATCACCCAGGCTGAATTGCATTATGAGGGCAGTATTACCATTGACGCCGATCTTCTCAAGGCAGCGGACATTATTCCCGGGGAAAAAGTGCATGTGCTCAACGAAAATACCGGGGACCGCCTGGAAACGTATGTGATCGCGGGCAATCCTGCCTCCGGCGTTATTTGTCTCAACGGCCCCGCGGCCCGTCAAGGTTTTGTCGGAGACCGTTTGATCATTTTAAGTTATGGTTTATTAGAGGCCGCTGAGGGCAAACGCCTTGCGCCTAAAATTGTTTATCTTGATTCAAAAAATAAAATAAAAAAACATTAACTATGGCCTTCGGTCCTTTAAAAATCAGAGTTTATGGCGATCCGTGCCTGCAGATAAAGTCCAAAGCAGTCAAGGAGGTTGGCCCGGTTGAGCGTATGCTGATCGCGGCGATGTTCGAGACCATGATCGCCTACAGGGGCGTTGGTTTGGCGGCGCCTCAAGTGGGTATCAACGAACAGATCTTTGTGGTGGATACCGGGAAAGAAGTTTTCGCGGCCATTAATCCCA
>CAZABZ010000226.1:0-1903 GCA_964483535.1 uncultured Planctomycetales bacterium
AGGGTTGTTTGACCGTGACCGGACGGCGTGACAACATGTTTATTTCCGGGGGAGAGAACATCCATCCGGAAGAAATTGAAAAGGCGCTTTTAAGTATCCAAGGGGTCATGGAAGCCATTGTTGTTCCCAAAGAAGACAAGGAATTTGGCCAACGGCCGATCGCTTTTATTAAATTCGCAGGGGAGCCTTTGGCGGACGGTCACTTAATCCATTGCCTGCAAGCCGTTTTACCGCGTTTTAAGATCCCCATCGCATTTTTTCCCTGGCCGCAGAGTTTAATGGACCAAGGGATAAAAACTTTCCGTCGTGATTTTCTAAACCATTGACAAATACAGGGAAGATTGTATTATATTTTTTGCCTTAATTTTGGGGGCGGATTCTTATTGAGGCCCCAATTCAGGGAAAGGAATAATATGGATCAACGTATTGGCGCAATCACGATGAAGGGCAACCCTTTGACCTTGATCGGTCATGAGGTCAAGGTGGGGGACCAGGCCCCTGATGCCGTTTTAGTGGCCAATGATCTCTCTGAGGTCAAGTTGTCTTCTTTTAAAGGTAAAAAAGTCATTGTATCAGTTGTCCCATCGCTGGATACGCCGGTTTGTGATCTTCAAACCAAAAGATTTAATCAGCAAGCTCTCTCGCTTGAGGGTGTCGTGGTTTTGACGATCAGCAAAGACCTGCCTTTCGCGCAAAAACGCTGGTGCGGGGCTGTCGGGGCCAGCGCTATTAAGACCCTGTCGGATTATCGCGGCAATTTTGGTGAGACCTATGGGGTCTTGATCAAAGGTTTGGGCCTTCTGGCCCGTTCTATTTTTATAATCAATGAAAGCGGTAAAGTTACTTATATTCAATTAGTTAAAGAAGTAACCAGTGAGCCTAATTACGATGAGGTTTTCAAGGCCGTCAAAGGTGACGATTGCGGCTGCGGCGGACATCATTAATAATTAAACAGTGTCATTGCTAAAAAGCGCTCCTCACAATGACACGCGACTAGAAGGAGGCAAATATGGCTTACACCTTACCCCCATTAGCATACCCCTATAATGCTTTGGAACCGTACATTGACGCGCGTACCATGGAAATCCACCACAGTAAACATCATCAAACCTACATTAATAATCTCAATAATGCCATTAAGGGCAAAGCGGACTTGGAAAGCAAATCCGTCGAAGCATTGATTACCAATATTAATGCCATACCGGAAGATATCCGCAATGCTGTGCGTAATAATGGCGGCGGGCATGCTAATCATGCGTTTTTTTGGACCGTTATCGGCCCCAATGCCGGCGGTCAGCCCAAAGGTAATGTAGCGGCGGCGATCAACCAGGCGTTTGGTTCTTTTGATGCCTTCAAAGAAAAATTCACACAAGCAGCGCTCACCCGTTTGGGCAGCGGCTGGGCTTGGTTGAGTGTTATCAAAGCAGGCCAAGTGGAAATTTCTTCAACACCCAATCAGGATAGTCCTTTGACGGAAGGGAAAACTCCCATTTTATGCATTGATGTTTGGGAGCATGCCTATTATTTGCAATATCAAAATCGTCGTTCCGATTATGTTGCGGCTTTTTGGAACGTTGTCAACTGGCAGGAAGTCGAAAGGCGTTTCAACTCGGCAAAATGACCAAATCAATCACCACCAATTGCGGCATTAAAGTCCAGAAGCGCAATGGTCAAATCATCGAATTTATTCCCAATCGCATTACCCATGCCATAGCTAATTCTTTTAAAGAGCAGATCGGCCTCCCGCGTGAGTCTGAGCTCAGTGAAGAGGTCATGAAAAATGCCCAAAAAGTCACCGATTGTGTGGTGGCGGTCCTCAAAGGGCGGGAGGGGCATCGGCCTTTCTTGACGGTTGAAGAAATTCAGGATGAAGTGATCCGTCAGCTGTATGAAAACGGCCATA
>CAZABZ010000227.1:0-1898 GCA_964483535.1 uncultured Planctomycetales bacterium
ATGAATATTTTAGGCATTGAAACTTCCTGTGATGAGACTGCGGCCGCGGTTGTTTCCGACGGCGTGAAGGTGCTGTCCAATTGTGTTGCCAGCAGCCTCAAAGATCACCAGCGTTTTGGCGGTATCATCCCGGAGATTGCTTCCCGTCGTCAGATAGAATTCATTCAAGGGATAGTGGGCGAAGCTTTAAGTCAGGCCCGGATGACCCTTAAAGATATTGATGCCATCGCTGTGACCCGTGCCCCCGGGTTAATCGGTTCCTTATTGGTGGGGCTTTGTTTTGCGAGAGGGTTAAGCCGTGCCACTAAGGGCACGCTTATTGAAGTTGACCATACCAAGGCCCATCTATACGCTAATTATCTACAACTGCCTAAAGAAGAAGGGCAGGCTTGCCCTCAAAAACGCTTGCCCGCAGTAGGCCTTGTGGTTTCCGGCGGGCATTCCAGTCTTTTTTATGTCAAAGATTTTCAGAATTTTAAATTGTTAGGCGTGACACGCGACGATGCGGCTGGTGAGGCTTTTGATAAAGTGGCGCGTATTATGGGTTTAGGCTATCCCGGCGGCCCGGTGATCGACCGTTTGGCGGCCGGCGGGACCAATAAGGAGATCAAATTTCCTCAAGCACCGATGAAGGGTACTTATGATTTTTCTTTTAGCGGGACCAAAACCGCGGTGCTTTATTACGTTCAAAAAAATAAAAACAAGCCGGATTATTCGCCCTCAAAAGTGGCTTATGCGTTTCAGGAAAGCGTCGTCGCTGTCTTGGCCGAGAAAGCCCTTAAAGCCTGTCGTAAGCTTAAAGTCAACACGCTTTTGGTTGGCGGAGGCGTGGCGGCTAATTCTGCCTTGCGCGCGTCTTTGAAAGCCCAGGCCGGTCCGCAGGGGGTCGATGTGTTTTTCCCTCCGATGGATTTATGTCAGGACAACGCGGCCATGGTCGCCGGTTTGGCTTATCACCAATGCAAAGACCGAAAGAGGTAAATCGATTGCTTGAGAAGCTCTTTTGTTATAACATAAGAGAAAGCATTTAATTGACACAGCCTCAGGATGATGAATAAACAGGAGGTCCCCATGGCTTTTAATCGTAAAGAACATAGAGAAATACCTGAAGAAAAGGTCATTGAGATCAATGCCCAGATGGAGGGGTCTTTGAGTTTTTCTGATCCGGTAAATTTAAAAATCCACGGCCGTTATACGGGTAAGCTCGACACCCATGGCACTTTGACCATAGGGGCCGCCGCTCAGGTGGAGGCAAATATCGTTGGTGAGAATGTCATCGTCGCCGGAAAAATTAAAGGCAATATCATGGCCAAGAAAATGTTAGTGTTGATGCCGACAGCGGTGCTGCACGGGGACATTTCAACGCCTAAATTAAATATTGTTGAGGGCGCTGTTTTTCAGGGCCGTTGCCGCATGTTGGAAGATGTTTTATCCATTGATGATTTAGCGCAATATTTGGAGATTGAAATACCCGCCATTCTGGAATTGGCCACAACAGGGAAGATACCTGCTATCAAAGAAGGGGATAGCTGGAAATTTGAACGGGTCCAGATCGATCAGTGGGCCTCCTCAGGCAAGGTTAGATCATGAGCAGTCAATACATCACCGTACGTGAAACAGCGCAGATTTTGACCGTATCCGAGAAAAAGGTCATGGACCTGATTGAAAGCGGTAGTTTACAGGCCTACAAGATCGCGGACCAATTCTTACGTCTTAAACGCAATGAAGTCGTTAATATGCTTTCCACCGGCCAGGTCGTTTCTGAAAACGCCTCTCATAGCTACACTCCGGGGGAACGCGTGCGCGACTTTTTTTATTTTAACGATTTTTATTTGATGGCCTTCGTCGTTATCGGAGTTCTGCTTTATATCATTTTCTTCACTTATTAAACTGACACC
>CAZABZ010000228.1:0-1852 GCA_964483535.1 uncultured Planctomycetales bacterium
CATTCATGCCCTGGGAGCCTGATCCTTTAGAGGCTAATTATAACACATAAATCACCTTCCTATGTCAAACTCCTTCAACACTTCATAAATCGGGCCTTGCGGTGTAAGCGTACTTTTATAGAGGATGATTTTCTCAAATGTTTGTTCTTTTTTTCCTTCAAAAGTGATTTGCTGTATTGTTTGCATCAAATCTTTGAGATTAGCAGATGATTTGACCCGCCCAAGGGTGATATGGGGCTTAAACGGATGATTGTCTTTGGCAAACTCGAGTTTTGCCAGCCGCTCTTCTAAAGCCTCAACTATCGACTGGAACTTTTGCTTTGAATCATCCAGCCCTGCCCATACTATTCTGGGATGACACAAATCCGGAAAAACTCCAATTTCATTTAAATGAGAGGTAATGAGGTCGAACCCGCGACAAGATTCACTAATGACCGATGAAATTTTTTCAAGATCGGCTTCTTCAATGTCCCCAAGAAACTTAAGTGTTAAATGAAGGTTCTCCACCTGGACCCATTTGACATCCGCCCGGGTTTGTTGCAGGTCATTGAGAATATGCCCAAGACCCTCTTTAACCTCACTGTTTATGGGAAAGGCCAGAAAACCACGAATGGTCCTTGTTATGGATTTTTTATTTAGCATCAATGATTACCAAGGCTTTTCCCTATCTTTCGGGTTTCCCTGGCTAAAAATTACTGGGGTCCCCCGAGGGCTTTGGAAAATTCGCGGATGATTATTCCAAAAGTATGACGGGCTTCTCTTGCCGGTTCAACCAACGCAGGATTTTACGCAGGTATCTCTGATTGACCGCCACACAGCCACAAGTGGGGCTATTGTACCCCCGCCAGACATGCATAAAAATGGCGCTCCCTGCGCCAGATATGACCGGATACCTATTATAGCCGATGACAATCCCGTACTGATAAAGACCGTCAGGGCGCCTCATCCGTTCAAAAGACTTGGCATCGGGCATACCGCTGACCCATTGATTATATTGCCGTGATTGTTTATCATCCACCCAAAAATCATTTGGTCCCGCCTGGCGGTATGAAAGGCCGGTGTTTATAGACGGGGCGTAGCCGAAAGCTGGACCAAGAGGATATACGCCTGAGGGGGTTTTGCCGTCCCCTTCTTTTTTATGACCAGCGACGGCCAGACCGTTTTTACCAATCACCGCGCTAATAAAAAGTAAACGCCGCCAGATGGGACCCTCTCTTTGCCAGGTGCTTAGCTGGGCTTGGGTGGAATTTTTATTCAACGGATGGACGACAATGGCTTGGTTAATCGGCGCTTCCAGCTCCTGCAGAGCATGAGGAGCAACAGGGCAACATCCTTGCGCAACCAATAAGATAAAATAAAACGCAGTTCTCAATGTAGTTAAATATCTCCACGTATTATACGGGTTGGACTAATCTTTTTCATCTAACCAGCATCCAGTTTCTGCCATATAAAATACGGGCGGCCAGCATACAGCAAATATTGTCTCCGGCAGCATTAACCATAGTGGCTGGCGGATCGACCAGGGTCCCAACCATGGAAATGACAGGCAGGGCTTGGACCGGAAAACCGTACATGGTCACAATCAACAACTCTCCCAAAAACCCTCCTCCGGGGATACCGCTCATGACCGTTCCGCTCAAAAGGGCGATGCCGACCGCAGTTGCCATGGTCCCTACCGAAGCAAACGGCACATGAAACAACCCAAACAACAAGGCGATTTTTAAAATGGCGGACAAGCATGACCCTTCCAGATGAAGCGTGGCCCCTCCGATGGGGATGATCACCTCCCGCAGCTCCTCAGGGACACCGCTGCGTTTGGCCGCCTCCATATTGGCGGGGATGGAGGCAATGC
>CAZABZ010000229.1:0-1851 GCA_964483535.1 uncultured Planctomycetales bacterium
ATTTGGGTCGGTAGCTCAGTTTGGGAGAGCGCATCGTTCGCAATGATGAGGCCGGGGGTTCGATCCCCCCCCGATCCACTTTATCCGTTTTCCTCAAAGGTCAAAGGGCCATGTACCGTTTTTATTGTTCGGATGCTGATTTTTCAAAACCTTCCGTCGTCATTACCGATACCCACGAAATCCATCACATTAAAGACGTTCTCCATCTGAAAAAGGGGGCCTTGATCCAGATTTTTAATGCCAAGTCCCAGCAGGCGGACGTAATCATTGAACAGATCGATGGAGCGGCCATTGAGGTGTGTGTAAAAACAGTCAAACAAAATGAGGAAGCGCGGTCTAAAATTATTTTGGCTTGCGCGCCGCCTAAAAAAGGTAAATTTGAGTTCATCATTGAAAAATGCACGGAATTAGGCGTTGATGAGATTGTCCCTTTGAAGACTAAGCGCACGGAAGTTATTTTTAAAGAAGACAGGATGTCGGCCAAGCTCAGCCGTTTTGAGGCAGTGGCGGTTAATGCCGCCAAGCAGTCTAAAAGACTTAAGGTCCCGCGCATTTATCCCATGACTGGGTTGCCTCAAGTTTTACAAACCCTGGATCCTAACGGGGTGCATTTATTTCCGTCACTTCATCATCATTCGAAGCATATTTCTGACGTGCTCTTGAAGGCCGGCAAGCAAAAGCCGGTGACTATCTTTATAGGTCCGGAAGGGGATTTTACCCCTGATGAAGTAGAATTAGCCATTAAACATGGCTGTGTGCCGGTGTCTTTAGGGGACACGGTCTTAAAGGTCGAGACCGCGGCCATAGCTGCCGTGGCTTTAGTCAAATTTCTATGCAGAAATTAATTTTCAGTGTATACTTGAAAAACATAAAATTTTAATTAGGAGGAAGCATGGCTCAAGACAAAACAGCTGCAGAAAAAATTGAAAAAACAACTGGTGATAAAACGGCTGACGCCCTGCGTGATAACCGTTTGAAAGCCCTGGATTTAGCTTTGGCGCAAATCGAAAAGCAGTTTGGAAAAGGTTCGATCATGCGCATGGACAGCAATGTATCGGAGAATATTCCGGTTATCCCCACAGGTTCACTGACTTTGGATTTAGCTTTAGGGGTGTGGGGAATCCCGCGCGGGAGGGTGATTGAAATTTACGGGCCTGAGTCGTCCGGTAAAACCACTTTGACTTTAAGTGTGATCAAGCAATTGCAGTCAACTGGCGGGGTAGCGGCTTTTATCGACGCTGAACATGCCTTTGATGCTAATTATGCCAGGACTTTAGGCGTCAAATTAGATGACCTTTTAATTTCACAGCCGGACACCGGCGAGCAGGCTTTGGAAATCGCCGAAACCCTGGTGCGTTCCAACGCTGTTGACCTGGTTGTTATCGACTCGGTCGCGGCCTTGACCCCGCGCGCGGAAATCGAAGGCGAGATGGGAGACGCCCACATGGGTTTGCAAGCGCGTCTGATGAGCCAGGCTTTGCGTAAATTGACCGCGGCCATCAGCAAGTCCCGTTGCTGTGTGATCTTTATCAATCAGATCCGCATGAAGATCGGGGTGATGTTCGGTAATCCGGAAACCACCACTGGCGGGCGCGCGTTGAAATTTTACGCGTCGGTGCGCATTGACTTAAGGAGAATTGAATCCATCAAGTCCGGTGAAGATATTATCGGCAATCGTGTTAAGGCGAAGGTTGTTAAGAACAAAGTAGCGTCGCCTTTTAAAGAAGCGGAATTTGAGATCTATTTTCAAGAGGGCATTTCTGAAGCCGCGGACATCCTGGATTTAGCCGTGACCCATGAGATCGTGCAAAAAAGCGGGGCCTGGTTTTCATTTGAGAATGAGAAAATCGG
>CAZABZ010000230.1:0-1808 GCA_964483535.1 uncultured Planctomycetales bacterium
CATGCTTCTCATAAAGGTTTTTTGCAGTCATTAGATGCCCGGATTAAGACAATTACTTTTTTTGCCTTTCTCCTGACAGCTATTTCTTTAAAGAGCGTCTTTTTGATCAGTTGGTTGTATGCTTTCTGTTTAATATTAGCGGGAATGTCCCAAGTCCCATTAGGGTTCTTTTTATTAAGGACATGGATATTTATTCCTTTGTTCTCTTTTTGCATCGCCATACCAGCTTTGTTTAGTTTCGTTACTCCGGGCAATCCAGTATGGTCCTTTTATCTTTTTGGGATTAAATTTATCATTACCCGGCCGGGTTTAGATGGCGCTATTTTGTTTGTCATGAGGGTTGCCACCTCGGTATCGTTGGTTGTTTTATTGTCTTTGACTACCAGACATACGCAATTATTGAAAGTTTTACGCATATTTGGCGTTCCGCAGGTTTTCATTTTGACCGTATCCATGTGCTATCGGTATTTGTATCTTTTCGCCCAGATGCTTGAAAATATCCTTACAGCGATCAAAAGCCGTGTGGGCATGGTCTCTACGCCTCAAAAAGGTCAAAAAGTAGTGGCCTGGAATATTGCCAATATGTGGAATAGGGCAGAGCAGATGAACGAACAGGTGTATCTGGCCATGCTTTCTCGAGGATATACGGGTGAACCTCGCGTTTTAACAAAATTCCACCCAAGGATTAAGGATTGGCTTTGGGTTTTATTTTCGTTGGCTATTATCGCGATGTTGTTTTATGGGGGGTATCGACGGTGAATGACCTTATATTTGAATTAAAGGATGTTTATTATTCTTATTTAGGAAAATTTCCAGCACTTTGCGATATCAATATGACCATTCGCCAGGGAGAAAAGATTGCCATTATCGGGGCTAATGGTACGGGAAAATCAACGCTTTTGCATCTTCTGGATGGTCTTATTTTTCCGGACAGGGGAGAAGTTAAAGCTTTTGAGGCCCTATTGACTGAAGATTTTATTAATGATAATGAATCATCCCGTAATTTTAGGGGTAAGGTAGGCTTGGTTTTTCAGAACGCGGACATTCAATTATTTTGTTCGACAGTAAGGGAAGACATTGTCTTTGGCCCCTTACAATTAGGCCTCAAAGATGATGAGGTCCAAAAACGCTTGCTGAAAATTTCTCAATTATTAGGAATAGAGCACCTTTTAGACAGGGTCCCGTATCAACTAAGCGTTGGAGAGAAACGAAAAGTGGCCCTTGCAACCGTTTTTGCCATTGATCCTGATGTG
Source organism: uncultured Planctomycetales bacterium (assembly GCA_964483535.1). Taxonomy (GTDB): domain Bacteria; phylum Omnitrophota; class Gorgyraeia; order Zapsychrales; family Fredricksoniimonadaceae; genus JABDGZ01. Next base: position 1,254 of record CAZABZ010000230.1, read on the forward strand.
CTTATTTTAGACGAGCCGACAGCCGGCCTGGACCCTTTAACAGTCCGGCACATTATTGATCTGATCATTCAGGCGAATCAAAAAGGCAAGACGATCATCACCTCAACGCACGATCTGCATATTGTCGGTGAGATTGCTGATACGGTTTATGTCTTTAATAAAGATAAAAGGATTGTCCGTGCAGGAGCAGGGAAAGATATTTTAAACGATAAATTGTTTTTAGAAGCCAACAATCTTATCCATATCCATAGCCATTACCATGCCGACCAACCGCATGCCCATCCTCATTTGCCCTTAGAACAACACAATTAATAGAAATAAACCAAGCCCTTAGCCGCATAAAAGCGAAAATATAATTCATATTGATATATAAATAAAATGCGTTACCATATTTAGACTACATTCGTTATAAATCTTTTTAGGAGAAAATCATGAAGAATCTTAATTGCGCTTTTAAACCTAAACGAGTTGCCATTATCGGCGCCTCGCCTGATCCTAAGAAAATCGGCCATCAGATCATAAAAAATGTTATTGATGGCGGATATGAGGGAGAAA
>CAZABZ010000231.1:0-1779 GCA_964483535.1 uncultured Planctomycetales bacterium
TAAGCGATACCCTTTACCGCGATGTTTTAAATGGCCCTTCCAATCGACGGCAAAGTGTGGATATCACAACAAAAAAGAATATTTTGAAAGATTTACAAGGTGATAGACAGGCAACAGATCGCAATTTGGCTAAGATACGCGATGATATTGAGTCCTTAAAAATTCCCCCTGATTTGTTAAGGAGTATTAGCCAAATGATCCGTAAGCAAATACCAAAGGGGCTGGTATTTTTACGTTCTTCATGCAATGCGGAAGATTTGGACAATTATCCGGGGGCGGGGTTATATGATTCTTTCGGGGGGATTAATCCGGACAACTTAGAGCAATTAGAAAAATATATTAAAAAGATATGGGCTTCGGTCTGGAATGACAGGGCCTATTGGGACAGAAAACACAACGGGATCGATCATAAGAAAGTGTTTATGGCCGTGCTTGTGCAGGAGATGGTCAATTCTAACTATAGTTATGTGATGCATACGGTCAATCCTGCTAATAAAAATAAGGACGAGGCAAAGGATGAAATCCTTTTGGAGATCGTACAAGGCTTAGGGGAAGGGTTAGTCAGCGGCGAATATCCAGGGACCCCGCATCGGTTTGTTTATAATAAGCGTACGGGCAAGATTACGAGGATCGCGTATTCGTCTAAAGACCATCAGCTGGTCTTTGAAAATGGTGAAATGAAAAAGAAGTTAACAGATTGGAAGAGTGATGTTTTTAATAATAAAACCCCTATGGATTTAGTACGTAATTTATTTAAACAGGCCCAAGAAGACGAGCAATTTTTTGGGAAAGCGCAAGATATAGAAGGGTGCATTGTTCAAAAAGGTCCCAAATTTGAAACAGTGAGGGTCCAATCAAGGGAACAAAATGTAGACGAGGCAATGAACGCGGGCGAAAAGAAGTTCGAGTCAGGACAAGTAAGGGCACCGTTGTTCATTAAAGTGCCGGATAATAAAACCGGCGGTATCGACTTGACCTCTGCAAATATGCATTTACAGATTAAAAAAGAGACTTCAGATGGAATTAAATTTTATCTTGACCCTGCCATGCTCACGCAATTGCAAAACGTTATGGGTTTTGTGCCGGTGATCATCAATATCCAATTGATGACTGATTTGCGTCAATTCTTGGGGCTCAATGATCCGCAGGCTATTTGAGGCTCGCCGTTTGAAAATCACACGTTGTTTCACCACGCTTGTCAAACCCCCTGGTTTATGTTATTCTATATAAGTCAAAAAGAGAAGTATATAAAAGGGAAAGTCCAAGGAGAATATGATATGGAAATCAAAATAATGGTCCAGAGCACGCCCAATCCCAATGCGCTTAAGTTTATTTTAAATGTACCGGTTAGGACCCAAGGCAGGGTGACGTATAAAAATGCCGGGCAATGCAGGCATAATCCCATGGCCGCGGCTTTGTTTACCATTCCCAATATCACGGAAGTTTACTTTTTTGATAATTATGTCACCGTGACGCAGGATGGCCAGGCGGATTGGGAGAGAATTGAAGAGCAGATCAAGAAGATCATCCTTGAATACGCGGCAGACCATGATCCCGATTTTCAGGTTGAGGAAGATAAGAATCCCGAGACAGAGGTTTCCGATGACCCTGAAATCGCTAAAATCAATGCGATTTTGGATAATACCATCCGTCCCGGACTTCAAATGGACGGGGGGGACATTCAGATCGTTGCTTTTGATGGAGTGACTTTGACAGTTAATTACCAGGGGGCGTGCTGTTCATGTCCCAGCTCAACGATGGGAACGCTTAGGGCCATTG
>CAZABZ010000232.1:0-1776 GCA_964483535.1 uncultured Planctomycetales bacterium
TTTTTTATCGCGACGGTCATGTATATTTCGCCCAAACATGAATATTTCCGCTGGTTGGCATTAGGGCTCTTTATCGTGGCGGTTATTTCTGATATTATCGATGGGTACATTGCCAGGACCCGCGGGCAGAAAACAAAAGCCGGCGCTATTCTTGACCCCTTGGCAGATAAACTGCTTTTGATCAGCGCTTTTATTTGCCTGTATATCAAAAGAGGGTGTTTCGCGGATATTCATTTTCCTTTATGGTTTGTGTTGGCCATCATCAGCCGGGACATCATGTTATTGCTTGGGTCCATGGTCATTCAGTTGGCAACAGGAAAATTGGAAATTGAAGCTAACCGTTCAGGTAAATTCACCGCGTTTTTGCAAATTATATGCGTGCTGGGGGTTTTATTGCAGTTGAAATTTACATTTGTGTTCTGGTATGTGGCGCTGGTGGCCACGTTTGTTTCCGGTGTCATCTATATAAAGGAAGGGATAAAAGCTCTCAATGAATCTACTATTCCTGGCAATTAGCGCAGTCCTTGCGTATTTGATCGGATCCATTCCGGTGGCGTATATTTTTGGCCGTCTCTTGAAAGGCCTTGATATCCGCGAGCATGGCTCCGGCAATATGGGAGCTACCAATGCCTTTAGGGTTTTGGGCAAGGGACCGGGCACGATTGTGTTGATTTTGGATATTATCAAAGGCATCGTTCCGGTCACCCTTTTGGCCAATGCTTTTGGGCTGGGGGATGCATTGTCCTTGGTCATCATTGCTGTGGCGGTTGTGGCAGGACACAATTGGACTGTGTTTTTAGGCTTTAAAGGCGGCAAGGGCATGGCCACAAGCCTTGGTGTTTTGATCGGCCTGGCCATTCAATTTCAGGTTTTGAGACTCATCTTGCTGTTGGTGGTAATGACATGGTGCGCGCTTTTTCTTTTGTTCGGGTTTGTGTCCCTTGCTTCCATAGCCGCGGCTGTTGTTTTTCCTATTTTGATGGTGGTATTTTTTGAACCGTTCCCGCTGATCATCATGTCCATTGTACTGTGTATTTTCATAGTTTTTCGCCATAGATCCAACATCAAACGCCTGGCCAAGGGCCAGGAAAACCGCGTCTTTTTCCCTTTCCACAAACGTCCCTATTAGGGTAGTTTCAAAAGGACCAAAATCCTTCCCGTGAGATTTATTTTTTATAAATTCTTATAAAAAACAGCCTTTCGTTATATTTCCTCGTCGCTGTGATTTCAAGAAAACGTTTTCTCCAAAGCGGCCAAACGCCCTTGTTTTCACCTTTTGGCATGGTACACTTCGTTTATAGGGCGTAGATACAATAAAAAAAAGAGGGAGTTTTAAATGGATTTTGATAATACGGTCTTTGAAGGCACAAAGGAATCGCCTATGCGCGACATTTTTCATAAAACCACAGGAATTTTACAGGGCAGGGGAAAGGTCATAACCCTGCGCGAACATTCCGAAGAAAAAGAATGCGTCACGGATGTGCGCAAGAATTTTATTTATGTGGCGGTAGAGGCACAAGGCCAAGAAGAACAATCAATTCCGCAAGTGCATATTGCCAAGGCTTTCGATGGCGTCCGTGGCGATGAAAAATTTTCTTTTAGGGTGAAAGGGTTCTTTTACGTAAATCACAGCCGGCGCCTGGTGAAGGTCGCTTACTGCCATACGTTGAGGATCAATTTACACTGGAAGATTAAAGCTACTACTCCCAAGAAGACTGTGACTATGGCCTAGGAACCGAAATTGTCACATCTTCCCTTCCTGAATCCCGCTCGATT
>CAZABZ010000233.1:0-1776 GCA_964483535.1 uncultured Planctomycetales bacterium
TCATCCGCGTGAATTACAGAAACTCACCGACATACTTTATCCTGAGGCTCTCAAAGTAGTTAAAAGTCTGATATCCCAATATAAACACGAACCCTTTGTCATTTTAGATGCACCGCTGCTATTTGAATCCGGATGGGACAAAATCACTGATACAACTATTGTGGTGAAAGCCAAGCGCGCCCAGCAGATCCAACGCGCCCAAAAGCGTTTGGGGACAACACGAAGCGATGTTACGCGCCGTCTCAAGAATCAGATACCCCTTAAGGAAAAATGTGACATGGCTGATATTATCATCGACAACAGTCATGACCTCAAGCGAACACTAAACCAGGTCGATGCGATTATAAATGTCATTTTGAGGCGAAGATAGGGAATTATTTTGGATAGTAATAATAAAGGAGACACCAATGGGCAGGACAGAAACAAAACAGGAAAAAGATGATCTTAAGGAAAACGGGAACGGTGATTATAAACCCGCTAACCCTCAAGGGAAGACGGTCCATATAGAACAGTTAAAAGACATGAAGATGACGGAGCTGACCAAGCTCGCTCACGACATGGACATCCAGGGAGCGTCTTCTCTTAAGAAACAGGACCTGATGTTCAAGATCCTGCAGGTCCAGGCGGAAAAAGAAGGGCTGATGTTTGGCGAAGGCACCTTGGAGATCCTTTCCGAGGGGTTTGGTTTTTTAAGAAGCGCTAAATACAATTACCTGCCTTGTCCTGACGATATTTATATTTCACCTTCGCAAATCCGCCGCTTTGATCTTAAAACCGGGGACACGGTTTCCGGTCAAATCCGTCCGCCTAAAGAAGGGGAAAAATATTTTGCCCTTTTGAAAGTGGAAGCGGTCAATTTTGAAAATCCTGAAAAATGCAAAGATAAGATTTTCTTTGATAATTTAACGCCCCTTTATCCCAAAGAACGTTTGAATTTGGAAACAACTCAAACTGAAGTCTCCACCCGTATCATCAATTTGTTAACACCCATCGGCAAAGGCCAACGTGCTTTGATTGTGGCCCCGCCTTATAGCGGCAAGACCGTGCTCATGCAAAAGATGGCCAATGCCATTGTGCATAATCATCCGGAAGTTATCCTGATAGTCCTTTTGATTGATGAGCGTCCGGAAGAAGTTACGGATATGCAAAGATCTGTTAAAGGGGAAGTCATTGCCTCAACTTTTGATGAACCGGCTGAGCGCCATGTGCAGATCGCTGAAGTTGTCATTGAAAAAGCCAAGCGTTTGGTTGAGCATAAACGCGATGTGGTTATTTTGTTAGACAGCATCACGCGTCTGGCCCGTGCCTACAATACCGTGGTGCCGCATTCCGGTAAAATTCTCTCCGGCGGCGTTGATTCCAACGCGTTGCATAAACCTAAACGCTTTTTTGGCGCGGCCCGTAATATAGAGGAAGGCGGTTCGTTGACGATTATCGCCACATCCCTGGTTGATACCGGCAGCCGCATGGATGAAGTCATTTTCGAAGAGTTTAAGGGTACCGGCAACATGGAGCTGCAGCTTGACCGCAATCTATTTCAGCGCCGCATCTATCCTGCTATTGATATTAAGCGTTCCAATACCCGTCATGAAGAGTTACTGGTGCCAGAAGCTGATTTACAACGCGCCTGGCTCTTGCGCAAGGCCTTTAATGATCTTAATTCCGCGGAAGCGATGGAGCTTTTGATCGATAAGATTTCAAAATTCAAGACTAATTCAGAGTTCTTGCAAAATATGAATAAATAATGTAGCATATCACCTTAAATTTCGTATCTTC
>CAZABZ010000234.1:0-1730 GCA_964483535.1 uncultured Planctomycetales bacterium
TCATGCTGGTAAATATCCATCCGACGGGAAGCCATGCGGTAATGCGGCTCATCCAGATCGCAGGTGGTCAAATAACCTTTATCCATAGTCATATAGTTCTCGGAAATCTTATCGATCTTTTGACCCTTGATCTGATAAGGATCAATATACACCCTCGCATCACGAAACTCTCCGGTGCCATCATTAAAATTATAGGTAAGTCCCTGTGCTATCACCTGCTCCTGGGGCGCATCCAGATACACATTGCCCTCGGCCACGACTTCCTGGACAACGCGGTCCAGTTGCAATTGATCGCAAAACAACTGCTGGTCTTTACTGGTGACCACCACATTACCCTTAGCATGGGCTTTATTGTCTACGGTAGAAAAGCTGACCTGATCAGCCTGCAATGTCACTTGCGAAGTGCTCTTGAGGTCCTGTTTTTTAAACTGGCCTTTGAGATTCGGCATTGGAAGCAAATTCGCCCTGGATTCGTCCGTCAAAAATAAAAAAGCGGCACTTGCCAAAAGGCTGACCGCTATCCATAAAATGTAAGGACTACTTTTGCGCATTCGTCACCAATACATACGCGCCGATAATCCCGGCATCATCTTTAAATTCAGCACGTTTGATTTTAAACGCCGATCCCTGTAAACTCATGGCCCTGCGACGGATGGTCTGGGTGATGGTCTTGAATAAGAATTTCTCATTGTTGGAAATACCCCCGCCAATAATGATCAGACGGGGATTTAATAAATTAACAATGCCGACTAATCCGTTGCCGATATGTTCAGCCGCAGTCTTCCAAAATAATAAAGCTTTTTTATTTCCCTTTTTGGCCAACGCAAACATTTTTTGAGTGGTCATGCCGGGCGTCCTCATCATGCGGGAAGCCAGGGCAAACAAAGGGCGATTACCCACATAGGTCTCAAAACATCCAAAACCGCCGCAATTGCATTTGGGACCATGTTCGTTAAGCGGCATATGCCCTAACTCACCCGCGGCATTATCTTCTCCGCGGTAAAGCTGGCCGTTTAAAATTAAAGCGGCACCAACCCCCGTTCCTAAAGTCAAACAAACCAAATTCCTGACCCCTCGGCCCGCGCCAAATTTAGACTCCGCCAAAGTAATTACTTTTACATCATTATCGACAAAAACAGGGAGTTTGACTCTTTTTTGAAGGATGGATTTTAAATGGACCCCTCGCCAGCCCGGGATATTAGGCAAAAAACGAACAATCCCTTTTTCATAATCAACGAGCCCGGGCAAACCGATGCCCACACCGGCAATTTGTTTTTTGCTTAAACCGGCGGTTATAATACTGGCCTGGATTTCACTGCTCAACGCAGCAATTAATTTGATTCGGTTTGAAGCGAAAGGCTTTGTGGCAAAACTGTTTCTGGCAATAACTTTTCCCGAAGGGCCTACGACTCCCAATTTGATATTGGTGCCGCCGACATCCACACCAACGACATACTTCTTCATGAACATCCTTACTGTTTACGGAGATTTTGGGAGAATATATTTAATTCTTAATATTATTTTTTATTTTAAACGAATTTTTGCTGTGCGTCAAACAGACGTTGGGATAATTTTTGTTAGTATAAGGGCTTGGCGGGGATGAGATTTTTGGGGATGGTGAAGATAAATTTGGTGCCTTGGCCGGGGTTTGATTCCACGCGCACACGGCCACCTTGGTCTTGGAGGGCGGCTTTGACAATGGCCAAACCTACCCCTGAACCGCCATATTG
>CAZABZ010000235.1:0-1728 GCA_964483535.1 uncultured Planctomycetales bacterium
GACCAATGCAAAAAACCAGATCATTGGTTTTAATAGCTTCAATGTATTCGATCTGCCCCTTGGTCTTGGGTGTGATCAAACCGCCCTGCACCGAAACTTCAATCTTTTCCTTGGCTAAACGATTGAAATCAATTTCTTTTTCTTTATCAACCAGGCGCAAGGCATAAACAATGTCCGCCTTCTTAACATCCTTGCCCTTCTCGACAAAGGTCATCAGATAAGAAAAAAGTCCACGGGCGACCTGGACTTTTACGTCACTGCCAATAATCTTGATGCCGTCTTCGGAACGGACAATACGGACCCCTAATTCTTTCTCAATAATTTTTAAATTTTGATCATAACGCCCAAAAAGCAACTGCAAATCACGGTTATTATCAAACTCCAAATGAAAATCCATCCGAGAGGGACCTCTACTAAATAGCCGGAATAGTCAGCACCGTGCCGGGTTTGAGAACGTTTGGATTTTTGATTTTATTTTTATTCGCTTTGTAAATTTTATACCACTTGCCATAGGAACCAAAAAGTTTCTTGGAAATTTTTTGCAAGGTATCATCTTTTTGCACCGTGTACGTCTGCGCTTGCATGTTGCCGCCGTTTTGAACGGCCACAGGGGCCTGTTCTTGAGGCGATGAGGCAAGCTGCGGATTGTTCGACGCCATAGGCGCGGCGTTAGAAGTCGCCGATGTTTCAACAGGTTCTGTGATCGCGTTAACCGCGTTTTGCTCTATTTTTTGCACCTCGGACTCCGGGACCGGCTTGGTAATTTCTAACACATAAACCTTACGGGTCGTTTCTTTTGGAGCTGGTGCCGGAGGGCATTTCCCGACAACACAGCCGCCATTGCCGCTGTTTTGGTCCAAGCCGACACGGTCCTTAGTCATCACATACGTCCGCGTCTCTAACCCGCAGCCGGCGGCGAAAATCACTAAAGTAATAAGAACTAAATTTTTATTCATCATAGCGTATTCTCCTTTTTTTTCAAAACCACCAATCCTAATTCTTTTAACTGCTTGGCATCCACATCCGAAGGCGCATCCGTCATCAAGCATGTCCCTTTTTGGGTCTTAGGGAAAGCGATACAATCGCGGATGGATTCATTACCGGTAATGATCGTCACAATACGGTCAATCCCGTAAGCCACCCCCGCGTGCGGCGGCGCGCCATATTCAAAAGCTTTAAGTAAAAAACCGAAACGCTTCTGGGCTTCCTCAGGTGCTATGCCAATGATATCAAAAATCTTCTGTTGCAATTCCCGACGATGAATACGCACCGAACCACTGCCGATCTCATTGCCGTTAAGCACCAGGTCATAACAACGGCCGCGGATTTTGGCGTACTGCCCGCTTTCCAATAAATGCACATCTTCGGGATTAAGGCCGGTGAACGGATGATGTTCACTGTCCCAACGTTTTTCCTCAGTATTATACTTGAACAAAGGAAAATCCACAACCCACAAAAAAACAAATTCTTTAGGGTTGTTCTTATCCTGACGGATGTCAGGCTTATCGGAATTATACTTCGCCATTGCCTCGGCGTGGGTCATGCGGGGAAATGGCGTGGGCAGGTCAATGTTAAGGACCTCTTTAAATATTTGTTTGTACATGCGTTCGGTCAAATCAAAAATAAAATTCTGGTCAACAAAAGACATCTCCATATCGAGCTGGGTGAATTCCGGCTGACGGTCGGCGCGCAAATCCTCATCGCGGAAACATTTGACGATCTGGTAAT
>CAZABZ010000236.1:0-1720 GCA_964483535.1 uncultured Planctomycetales bacterium
ATGGCTAAAATTAAATTAGATTTGCATGATATCTTTAACCGCGGCCATTCCATTGACGCCGAACTCAACCGGGTGATCCAAGAAGCGGTGGATAAGGGGATTTCTTTAGTAGAAATTATCCCTGGCAAGGGCAGTGGACAGTTAAAGAAACATGTCTTGCGATTTTTAGAGCAAAAGCACATCAAAGCGCTTTATCACCGCATTGAGAAAGATGATAAGAATTTTGGAAGGGTTTTTGTCCACTTTAGGTGAATCAGCCTTCCCCATCGATTTTTCTTGTCCTTTTGGGATTGTAGGGTTAGAATGGCAACTTAACATATTAAAAAATATTAATCTTAGGAGGTAATGAAGTGGCAGAGACGGTATTAAATCAGCAGAAATCAAGCCTTGATCCAAGTATGGATACTCCGCGTCCCAATCGTCATTTTAAGAAAATTATCAGCGTGGTCCTTTCCTTAGGGATGATCGCCTTGACTATTTATGTGCTCAGCTTGCAGCATCAAAATTACAATATCCTTTTTCAATCAACGGACCTGGCACTGACTGCCAGTGACCATGCGACGGGCAATTATAGGACCTATGTCGGAAGATATAAAGAAACCAAAATCGAGTTGGATGAAACCACCCGAAAACTCGAAGCGGTCAACCGCCAATTAGACCAGGTAAGCGCGGAGTTAGCGACGACCAAGGGCATACTTTTCCAGACACAGGGAATGCTTGTTTCAGCCCAGGAAGAAAATACTAAGTTAAAGCAGGAATTGAAGGGTTTGGATAATTTGCGTAATGCGGAAAATGTTCAGAATATGGGGGAGTTGCAGACCAAGATCCAGACTTTGAAAGAAAAAGATTCCCAAGTCAGCCTTCAGTTAGCCCAATTAAAGAGTCAAATGCGCGCTTTTTCAGCTGAATTTTCGAATCTTGAAGAAGCACGGTCTTTGATTGTTTTATTCCAGAACAAGATCAAATTTGTTAAAAGCCGTATGCGGTATTTAAAGCAGGAGGCGTTTTTGGCCAAAGTCGCGGCCCAAAAAGAAAAAGACCGTCTGGCTGTTCTAAACGGTAACAGCGGTTTCGTTGTGCGTAATGGTCAGGTGCAAAATCCTAATGGCACCAGGAAGTCATTTGCCATTGATGTCAAAATCGTCCAATAATTGGATTTTTATCAAAAAGGCTTAAGGGGCGTATGGAGAATCATACGTCCCTTTTTAATTGAAATCTCACTGTAAAGCCGTTAATATATTAAGAATTTAATTTTAAAGAGGGGACAGGAGACAATATGTTATTAGAAGAAAAGATCACCCAGGATTATGTGCAGGCGATGAAAGCCAGGGATTCTTTCACTTCGTCTGTATTAAGTTTTTTACGCGCGCAAATTAATAATGTTAAAGTCGATAAACGGTTGGAAAAAGCCCTTGATGAAGATGTTATCAGTGTCATCAAGAAGCAGGCTAAACAGCGTCAGGATTCCATTGCCCAATTTAAAGCCGGCGGCCGCACAGATTTGGCTGAAAAGGAAGAAAAAGAATTGGTTATTTTAAAAAGTTATCTTCCTCCTGAAATGTCTACGGACCAATTGAAAAAGATCGTCGAAGAAGTGGTATTGGCCAGCGGGGCCACGTCCGTCAAGGACATGGGCCGGGTCATGAAAGAGGTCCTGGGCCGTCTCGCGGGGAAAGCAGATAATCAAACGGTGAGCGCTCTTGTTAAAGAACGTTTATCT
>CAZABZ010000237.1:0-1705 GCA_964483535.1 uncultured Planctomycetales bacterium
CAGCGTCTTGGAGATAGCGCCCAAATCACGCTTTTTGAGCGTGAGGCATCAGCAGGGGGGACAATACACAGTTTTAGAAACAATTCCTGCCTTTTTGAATGGGGCCCCAACGGATTCTTGGATAATCAACCTGCCACCTTGCAATTGATCAAAGAAATGGGGGCCGCAAACCAACTTATCACAACCAACCCAACAGCACGCCGGTATTACATCCAAATTAAAGGAAATCTCCACACTGTACCTATGGGAGTCCTTGAATTTATCCGAACACCCTTATTGCCTTTAAGAGATAAATGGTCTTTGATCATAGGTCTCTTAAAAATGAATATTTCGAAAGACTGTTCCATTGATGATTATGTAAGCCGACGTTTCTCCCCGAGTATCGCCCGGTCCCTGATTGACCCTTTTATTAACGGGATTTGCGCCGGAGATATCAAACGCCTGCATATGGCATCTGCTTTTCCTAAATTAAAACCTAAAGGGTTTAAAAGATCCCATATGCGTTCTTTTAAAAAAGGTATGGGACAAATCATCGAAGCCCTTAATAAACGTTACCAAAAACACATTCAAACAAATTGGGAAATAACCACCATTCCTTCTTTATTTGATGCCGTTATTGTGGCGACGCCCGCTTATGCCGCGGCCAAAATCGTTGAGAATTTAAATCCCATCCTGGCCCAAACCCTGACTCAAATTCCTTACGTGCCCATAGCTGTGGCGGGCCTGCTTTTTAAACAGAACTCTTTTAAGAAAAAACCGGATGGATTTGGATATTTAATTCCTTCCCAAGAAAATAAGAACATTTTAGGGGTTTTGATTGAAAGCAATGTTTATGACGGGCGGGCAGGGGGCAATGAAATAATGGTGCGCGTCATGTTAGGAGGAGCTCATCATCCGGCCATCATCAATGATGGACAAGAAAAAATCATTGGCTTAGCGCTCAAAGAAATCGACAATATTTATGGCCTGGCCGCGGGCCCCATAGAAACATTTGTTAAATTATGGCCCCAAGCCATCCCGCAATATGAAATCAATTACCCTCATTGGCGTCAATCCATTGCCGAACAATGCGCCAAAACACCGGGGCTATATTTATGTGCCAATTACTTGGATGGTATTTCTTTCAACGATTGTATTTATAACGCAAAAGCCCTTGCCAAATCCCTGACTTGCTATCTGCCCAATCTGTGAGATAATACTATCATGATTTCTCCCTCAGAAGCTCACAGGTTGATTTTGCACAATGCCAAACTTTTTCCCGTAGAAAATGTCCCACTGCAAAAAGCTGTTGGACGCGTTTTACGCGAGAACATCATCAGCGATCGTGACCAGCCGCCTTTTAACAAAAGCCTGGTGGATGGCATCGCTATCTCTTTCGAAGCCTGGCAAAAAGGTCAAAGGATATTTAACGTCGAAGCTATAATCCCCCCCGGCATTGCTCCAAAACCTTTAAAAAATATTGCCAACTGTGTGCATATCATGGCAGGGGCAGTTGTCCCCAAGGGTTGTGATTGTGTCATTCCCATTGAACAAATCCATTTAGAAGGGGACACCGCGCAGTCCAAAGATTGGACCATGATCAGGAAACATCAATCCATTCGCCATCAAGCCGCTGACGGCAAAAAAGGAGAAATTTTGCTAAAACCCGGATGCCGGCTTTGGGCGCCGCATATCGGGATTGCCGCCAACGTCGGAAAAGTTAAGA
>CAZABZ010000238.1:0-1679 GCA_964483535.1 uncultured Planctomycetales bacterium
ATCATTCTCGGGTAGGCTGCAAGATATCTGCCAAAGGCGGATGTTAGTCAAATGGCCATCGCCCGCAAGGGTCACAGAACTCGGCTTATTGACTGCTTTTTTTAAATTTTAACACTAATGAAAATGTAAGGTTAATTCGGAGGTCATTGTAATGTCAGGTCATTCAAAATGGGCAAAAATCAAACATAAAAAGGGTGCTGAAGACGCCAAGCGTGGCGCTCTTTTCACTAAACTCAGCAAAGAAATCACCGCGGCAGCCAAAGAGGGCGGCGGCAGCATAGACACTAATTTCCGTCTGCGCGCGGCCATGGCCCGTGCCCGTGAATACAATATGCCCCAAAGCAACGTCGAGAACGCTATCAAGAAAGGTACCGGCGAAATCCCCGGCATTGTTTTTGAGAATGTGGTTTTTGACGCTTATGGACCGGGCGGGGTGGCCATGCTCATTGAAGGTTTGACTGACAATAAGAACCGCACAACAGCCGAAGTGCGCAATCTTTTAAACAAGAAGGGCGGCTCCATGGCGGGAGCGGGTTCTACCGCCTGGTTGTTTGCTAAAAAAGGGTATATTACGGTTGAAAAAGATAAAAGCAGCGAAGATGCCCTGATGGAAGCGGCCCTTGAAGCCGGCGCGGACGATATCAAGGCAGAAGGGGACTCCTTCGAAGTTTTTTGTGATCCCATGCAGCTGGAAGCAGTCAAAAACGCGTTGGTTGCCAAGAAAATCGAGATCTCTTCCGCGGAAGTGACCATGATCCCAAGCTCAACGGTCAAGGTCCAAGGGAATGACGCCAAGAATATCCTGGGGCTTTTGGAAGCCTTAGAAGAGAACGAAGATATTCAAAACGTGCATGCTAATTTTGATATTTCCGATGAGGAAATGGCTAAATTGTCTGCCGAGTAATTTATGCGTATCTTAGGCATTGATCCAGGCCTTATCACGACCGGATATGGTGTCGTTGAAATGAAAGCCGGCGGCGTCAAAATCCTTGAGGCGGGCACTATCGAGCCTAATACCAAGGACCTCTTCGAGCAAAGGCTTCTGAAAATCCATCTGCATATTACAACTATACTTCAAGCCTATCATCCCGATGTGGTGGTTTTAGAAAAACTATACTCCCATTATAAACACCCTGCCACCGTTGCTGTTTTAGGCCATGTGCGCGGGGTGATTTGTTTAAGCGTGGCCCAACAGAAAATCGAACTTGTCGAACAAAGCGTTAAACGCATCCGCAAAGCCCTGATCGGCAATGGTAATGCCACTAAAATTCAAATGCAGGAATTTGTCAAAAGACTATTGAATATCAAATCCGCAGGGTTTAAATTAGATGCCAGTGATGCGTTGAGCCTGGCCCTGGGGCAGGCCCATATGATGCGTTATAAATTGATATGATCACAGCTATTAAAGGTAAAATATCTTTCATAAGTGAAGCGTCCATAACCCTTGAGACCAACGGGTTAAGTTATGAAATTTTGACACCTATATCTGTCTTGCAGCGGGTCAAAGAAAATCAAGATAGCGATGGCAATATCCGTTTAATCACGTATCATTATTATCAGATGAACCCATCGAGCGGCGTGCCGGTCTTGGTGGGGTTTCTCAATGAAGTTGAACGTGATTTTTTCCTGGAATTCATCAAGGTTTCCGGCATAGGCCCGCGGGCGGCGGTCAAGGCGCT
>CAZABZ010000239.1:0-1667 GCA_964483535.1 uncultured Planctomycetales bacterium
GATGGAAAATTGACCGGCATCGGGGCGAAAGTTTATAGAGAGAAAGAATAAGGTTTTTATGATTCTGATGATCGATAATTACGATTCTTTTACCTATAATCTCGTGCAGTATTTGGGCGAGCTCAAGGCCAAGGTCCAGGTATATCGCAACGATGCTTTGACCATTGCGAAAATCCGCAAGATGAAGCCGGAGAAAATCGTCATCTCTCCGGGGCCTGGCCGACCGGAAGACGCGGGCATCTCCATTGAGATCATTAAACAATTTGGCCCTAAAATCCCGGTCTTAGGCGTCTGCCTGGGACATCAGGGCATCGGGTTTGCGTTTGGCGGCAAGATCATCAATGCCAAGCGCCTGATGCACGGCAAGACATCCATGATCAAACATAATGGCCAGGGAATATTCAAAGGGTTGCCAAACCCCTTTGAAGCCACCCGTTATCATTCTTTAGTCATTGACCCCAAGCATGTCCCGGAGTGCTTGACGGTCACAGCTACAACCACTGACGACAGAGAAATCATGGGCGTGCAGCATAAAACCTATCCCATCTACGGTGTGCAATTTCATCCGGAATCGATTTTGACTAAACAAGGCATGAATCTACTGAAGAATTTTTTGTTATTGTAAGGTCATTTCTAACCTATGATGCTCGACTATATTTACCAAATTCAGCAAGGGGAGAATCTTAGCCATGAGGAGATCTCCATGGTCATGGAAATGATCATGACAGGCCAAGCGCCTTTGGGCCAGATCAAGGATTTCTTACTGGCCCTTAATAGGAAGGGGCCGACGGTAGAAGAGATCACCGCCAGCGCCCTCATCATGCGCAAATTCGTTGTGCCGGTCAAGACCCACCATGAAATTGTTCTGGATACTTGCGGTACCGGCGGCGATTACAAGGGCACGTTTAACATTTCCACGATGGCGGCTATTGTGGTGGCGGCCAGTGGCGTGGCAGTTGCCAAGCATGGCAACCGCTCTGTTTCCAGCAAATGCGGGAGCGCGGATGTCCTGGAAGCCTTAGGTGTCAATCTCCATATGGAGGAGCAACATTTGAGTGAATGTTTGAATAAAGTCGGGTTGGCATTCTTATTTGCCCAGCGCCTGCATCCGGCCATGAAGAATGTCGCTTTCGCTCGTCAAGAACTGGGGATCAAGACCATTTTTAATATTTTAGGGCCTTTGACTAATCCGGCGCAGGCCACTCATCAGATGATGGGGGTGTACAGCCGCGACTTGCTTGAGCCTATGGCCCAGGTGTTGAAAAATTTGGGACTTAAACGCGCCTTGGTCGTACACGGCAATGACGGTCTTGATGAAATCACCACCACGGATAAAACCTTTGTCAGCGAATTTAACGGGCTGGAAATAATCAGTTATGATATTGATCCTGATGAATTGGGTATTTCCCGTGCACGCACAGAGGATTTGGCCGGAGGCAATGCCGCTGACAATGCCTCTATTGTGCTCAAGATTTTAGAAGGGGAGCGCGGGGCCCGGCGAGATATCGTTCTGGTCAATGCCGCTTACGCGCTTTATACGGCCCAGGCTGTAAAAAATCTGAAGCAGGGCTTGCGCATGGCGGAAGACGCCATCGACTCCGGGCGCTCTTTACAAAAGTTAGAAGAACTAAAGGAATTTACCAACCGTGTCCGCTGATTTTTTAAAA
>CAZABZ010000240.1:0-1620 GCA_964483535.1 uncultured Planctomycetales bacterium
GCGGAAATTTCTTACGCGACCCTGGCTGCTGTCACGGACTATGACTGCTGGCATCCGTCGCACGATTCGGTAACGCTGGAGATGATCCTTAGCTATCTTAATAAGAACATCGTCAATGCCAGGGCTATTTTAAAATCCGCGATTGTCGAGGTTGGAAAATTAAAACATTTTAGTGCCTCCCAAGCCTTAAAATTTGCTATTATAACTAACCCTGCCATGATCCCGGCTAAGAAGAAAAAAGATTTAGGATTGATTATTGGAAAGTATATTAAATAGTGTCATTACAAGCCTTGCTATGTAGTGACGCAGGATTTTTATGGAATATCAAAAGACCTTAAATTTGCCGCAGACTGATTTTGCCATGAAAGCGGGGCTCGCTCAAAAAGAACCGCGGATGCTGGCGCTTTGGCAGAAGGATGAAGTTTATCAGCGTATCCGCCAAAAGAGCAAGGGGGCCGCGCCTTTTATTTTGCACGACGGGCCGCCGTATGCCAATGGCCATATCCATATCGGGCATGCGCTTAATAAAATCCTCAAAGACATGATCGTCAAATACAAGACCATGAAAGGTTTTGACGCCTTGTATATTCCGGGTTGGGATTGTCATGGCTTGCCCATTGAGCATCAATTGCTTAAAGAAATGAAAGCATCCAAGTCTGATTTTGATACCCCGGTCTTTCGCAAAAAAGCGCATGACTATGCAATGAAGTTTGTCGCTATCCAGCGCGAGGAATTCAAGCGTTTAGGGATTTTTGGTCAATGGGATGCCCCGTATCTGACACTTAACCCTCGTTATGAATATTGGATTTTAAAGTCTTTGGCCCAATTGACCAAGAAAGGCTACATCTATCGCAGCCTCAAGCCGGTCAATTGGTGCTTTAGTTGTGAAACCGCCCTGGCCGAGGCTGAAGTAGAGTATGAAGACCATACATCACCGACGGTGTTTGTGCGTTTTCCTGTTGAAAATCCCCAAGTGGTGGGCCTGCCTGCAAATAAAAAAGTGTCCTTGTTGATTTGGACCACGACGCCGTGGACTTTATTGGCGAATGTGGCGGTGGCCGCTAATGCGCATTTTGATTATGTGGCGGCGGAAGATCAAATGGGAGAAGTCCTTATTCTTGAGAAAGGATTGTCCAAGAGGGTGTCCTCTAAAATAATTAAAGAAATCAAAGGGTCTGATTTAACAAAGCTGACTTATGTTCATCCTTTCGCCAAAAGGGAACATTGCCCGGTCGTTGGCGCGGACTATGTCACTAAAGAAGACGGTACCGGGTTGGTCCATACAGCGCCGGGACATGGGCAGGACGATTTTCAAACCGGATTGCGTTACAATTTGCCGGTCTTGATGCCGGTTAATTCAAAAGGTGTTTTCACCGAAGACGGGGCCCCGTTTACCAGTCAGCATGTGTTCAAGGCCAACGAGCAGATCATCGCTGATCTTAAAAACCGCGGGCTTTTGTTTGCCCAGGAAAATATCCAGCATAGTTATCCCCATTGTTGGCGCTGCAAGAACCCTATTATTTCCCGCGCCACGCAACAGTGGTTTTTAAATATTGATCATGATCATTTGCGTGGTCAATTAAGGGAAGCGATTGAGACCCAAGTCCAATGGGTCCCGGC
>CAZABZ010000241.1:0-1615 GCA_964483535.1 uncultured Planctomycetales bacterium
CTGTACAAAGGGCTTGGAGAATTCCAGAATAAAGGGACGGCTGATGAAGTCGCTATTCAGATCTCTCATAATACCAGGCGTGGGGTGGAGCGTTGCGTCCGTTATGCTTTTGAATACACGCGTGGGCATGGGAAAAAGAAAAAGTTGACCCTTTGCGGCAAGACCAATGTATTGACATTTGCCTGGGACCTTTGGGAACGTACATTTTATGAAGTTGCCAAAGAATATCCTGACGTTAAAACAGAATATGCTCACGTGGATGCGACCACGATGTGGTTTGTGAAGAATCCGGAGTGGTTTGATGTGATTGTTACTGATAATATATTTGGGGACATCATCACTGATCTGGGCGCCATGATCCAAGGTGGCATGGGAATTGCCGCGGGAGGCAACATTAATCCTAAAGGGGTTTCTATGTTTGAGCCCATCGGCGGCTCGGCCCCCAAATATACGGGCAAAAATGTTATTAATCCTTTGGCGGCGATTTGTGCCGGCGCCATGCTTTTAAGGCAAGTGGGAGAAGATAAAGCCGCGTCTTGTATCGAGGCAACAGTTAAACACGTGGTTTTGACCAAGATTAAAGATTTAGCCGCCGGGAAAATGGGGTATTCAACCACAGAAGTCGGAGATTTGGTTGCGGGGTCTTTAAAATGAAAAAATACAACGTCGCTATCTTAGGTATTCGCGGTGCGGTAGGCCAATGCATGTACCGCATTGTCAAAGAACGCAAATTCCCTGTTAATAAATTAGTATTAATTTCACCCAGCGGTGCCGGCGGCGAATTGGATGGCCACAAATATGTGCCGCTGACCAAGGATGTTTTTAACGGGGTGGACATTGTTTTGTCTTCGCCGGGGGCGGAGATTTCAAAAATATGGGCGCCTATCGCGGCCAAGGCCGGGGCGGTTGTGATCGATAATACTTCACAATTCCGTATGGACCCTGACGTTCCTTTGGTGGTGCCTGAAGTTAATCCTGAAGATATCAAGAAGCATAAGGGGATTATCGCTAATCCTAATTGCTCAACGATACAAATGCTGGTGGCTTTAAAGCCTCTGCATGATTTTGGCAAGATCAAACGCATTGTGGTTTCTACCTATCAGGCAGTTTCCGGTGCCGGTGCCGAGGCTGTGGCGGAATTGGAAGACCAATTGGCCGGCCGCAAGACCATGAAGAAATTCCCGCATCAAATCGCGCATAATTTGATCCCGCAAATTGATGTGTTTGTGGATAATTTTTACACCAAGGAAGAAATGAAAATGGTCAATGAGACACGCAAAATGTTTCATGATCCTAAAATTCAGGTGTCCGCAACTTGTGTGCGCGTGCCGGTCAAAAACAGCCACTCTGAATCTGTCAATATTGAGACCAAGAAAAAGATCACCCGTGCCCAAGCGATCAAGATTTTAAGCAAGGCGCCGGGGGTCAAGGTCGTCGATGATGTCAAGGCGTCCCGATATCCGCTGCCGATCGACGCAGACGGCCGGGACGAAACCTTCGTCGGCCGTATCCGCGAAGACATTTCCATTCCCAATGGATTGAACCTGTGGGTGGTTTCAGACAACCTAAGAAAAGGCGCCGCCCTCAACGCCGTCCAAATCGCAGAAATTTTAAT
>CAZABZ010000242.1:0-1580 GCA_964483535.1 uncultured Planctomycetales bacterium
TTTTGACTTGGGGCGCGGCCATACCGCTCGGGATATGGGCGGCGCTCAGGCGCAATCAATGGGTGGATAGGACACTTTCCGTATTTTCTTTTGCCGCCTTTTCCACGCCGGGTTTCTTTTTAGCTGTGCTGGTTTTATACGCGGCCAGCCGTTGGGGGATTCTCCCCTTAGGCGGCATGCACAGCCCCGGTTATGATGATATGTCCATCGTCGGAAAAATCAGGGACACAGCGCTTCATTTGGTGATTCCCGCATCGGTCCTTTCCTTATCTGCCATGGCTTCTTTGCAGAGGATCATGCGCGGCAATATGCTGGGGGTCTTGCGCCAACAGTATATTTTAGCAGCCCGCGCTAAAGGGTTGCCCGAAAGGGTGGTTATTTACCGTCACGCCCTGCGTAATGCTTTTAATCCATTGGTCACACTTTTGGGATATGAATTTGCCGCGCTTCTTAGCGGGGCCGCTTTGATAGAAATTGTTTGCAGTTGGCCCGGGCTGGGCTCTTTGCTTTTGACCGCGGTACGTGCCAAGGATGTGTATTTGGTGATGAGCAGTACTTTATTAGCAGGGGTCCTTTTGATCATCGGTAATATTTTGAGTGATATTTTATTGACCTGGGTTGATCCGCGTATTCGTTATGAAAAAAATTAGTCACAATCGCATGGCTATGTTTTGCCTGTGGACTTTAGTGGTTTTGTACGGGTTGGCCATTTTTGCTGACTTCATTTGCCCGTATGCTTACCAGGACGAAGACCGCAATTTTTCTTATTGTCCGCCGACGGCTGTTGAGTTTTTGGACCATGGCCGATGGGTGCGCCCTTTTGTCTATCAGCGCACTCTGACCTTTGACGCTATGCACCGGCGGGTGTATGTGGTGGACCTGGCCCAAAAGTATCCGTTGCGTTTTTTTAAAGGAGGGCGCCTTTTCACCGTGGATGCCCCGGGCCGCTTTTATTTATGGGGCGCGGATGCGCGCGGGCGTGATTTATTCTCGCGCATTTGGTATGGGGCCAGGATTTCTTTGTCCATAGGCCTCTTGGGTGTGGCTATTTCATTTGTCCTGGGGCTTTTGATTGGCGGCATCGCCGGGTATTATGGCGGTTGGGTGGATAGCGTTTTGATGCGCCTTTGTGAAATGTTTATGATGGTCCCGGGTTTTTATCTGATGCTGGCGTTAAGAGCGGCGGTACCGGAAAATTTTAATTCCGTGCAAGTGTACGCGAGTGTTGTTGTCATTTTAGCCTTGATCGGTTGGGCGTCTTTAGCGCGTATCATTCGCGGCATGGCGCTTTCTTTGCGCGAGCGGGATTTTGTGTCGGTCGCTAAAACCCTTGGGGTTTCGGATATTGCTATCATTTTTAAACATATTTTGCCTCAAACGATTTCTTTTTCGTGCGCGACCTTGATGTTGACGGTATCGTCGTATATTTTGGCGGAAGCGGGATTAAGTGTGGTGGGCTTAGGGATCCAGGACCCCATTCCCAGTTGGGGCAATTTACTTTCAGATGCCATGGGGATAGTACCGGTCATTTTTGCCCCCTGGATATTACTGCCGGGGCTGTTTATTTTTATCGCGGTCGT
>CAZABZ010000243.1:0-1577 GCA_964483535.1 uncultured Planctomycetales bacterium
ACAGTTTTTGGGGTAGGGTATTTTCCGGTGGCACCCGGCACAGCGGCTACGGCTGTGGGGGTGGCGATTGCTTATGGTTTAGGCAATAATTTACCGGC
The DNA here is from genome assembly GCA_964483535.1 of uncultured Planctomycetales bacterium. Classification (GTDB taxonomy): domain Bacteria; phylum Omnitrophota; class Gorgyraeia; order Zapsychrales; family Fredricksoniimonadaceae; genus JABDGZ01. The sequence goes on from CAZABZ010000243.1 coordinate 99, forward strand.
CTATACCATTGTTTTGCTGGTTTTATTGGTCCTGGGCGTTATAACAACGGGTATTGTTGAAAAACAATTGAATCAAAAAGACCCGGGAATCGCGTGCATTGATGAAGTGGTAGGCGTAATGGTTGCTTTGTGGGGCTTGCCTTTGATGTGGCCGGTTATTGTCTGTGGATTTTTCTTGTTTCGGGCTTTTGATATGTTTAAAATATACCCTATCAACAAGCTGGAAGCCCTACCTGGCGGTTGGGGTATTATGCTTGATGATTGTTTAGCAGGGGTGTATACTAATATCATCTTGCGTATTGCTTTGCGATGCGCAGGTTTTTTTTAATGAATTAAGGAGGGAAGTAAAAATGGAAAGCAGCAATCCGACATTAAATGAAAGAACGTTTGGCGCGGCCCGCGTGGGCGTGGGTGAGCCGGCGATGACTGTGCAAGGTACGGTCAATAAAGCATTTATCTTGCTGGCTGTTTTGGTGGTCGCGGCCATGTGGACTTGGTCTAAAACGTCTGATCCAAGCAGTGCGGGGTTTGTAGGTGTCACCTTTATTGGGTCTATGATCGCTGGTTTGATTTTGGCCGTTGCGACTTCTTTTAAACCAAAATGGTCACCGGTTACAGCCCCATTATACGCGGCTTGCGAAGGTTTGCTTTTGGGTATCCTTTCCGCGTATTTTGAAATGCGCTATCCCGGCATTGTCGTACAGGCCGTAGGCTTGACTTTTGCCGTGACTTTGGCCATGCTCATGGGCTATAAGGCCGGTTGGCTGCAGGCCACACCAGGACTGCGCAAAGGCCTTATGATTGCTATGGGCGGGATCATGATATTTTATGCGGCTTGTTGGATTGCCTCTATGTTTGGCATTCATCCACCGGGATTTCTTAATGGCGGCGGGCCGCTGGGCATCGCGTTTAGTTTATTTGTGGTGGGGATAGCTTCCATGTCCTTGATATTGGATTTTGATATTATTGAATCAGGTTCCAGAGAAGGTTTGGAAAAATACATGGAATGGTACGGCGCTTTTGCCCTGATGGTGACCTTGGTTTGGCTTTATATGGAAATCCTGCGCCTTTTGTCTAAAATCAGTAGTCGCAGGTAAGCAGCATTTTCAGAGCTGTTTGGGCAGCTTCTTTTTTGATGGCAAGGCGGGTGCCTCTAAAGAGGCATTTTTTAACGATGGTCTTGGTCCCATTGCTCAGGGCGATAAAAACTAGACCTACGGGTTTGGTTTTTGTAGCACCTGCGGGACCGGCAATGCCGGTTACACTTAGGCCATAATCAGTTTTAAGTATTTTGCGTACACCTTGGGCCATTACTTTAGCCACAGGAGCGCTCACAGCGCCATGTTTTTTTAAGAGGGCAGAAGGAACTTCCAGTATTTTTGTTTTAGCCGCATAATCATAAGCTATAATTCCCAATAAGAAAAATGCTGACGCGCCTGCAATATTAGTCAAGCGGTCCCCTATAAGGCCGCCGGTGCA
>CAZABZ010000244.1:0-1571 GCA_964483535.1 uncultured Planctomycetales bacterium
TGCAAACGGCTACCCTTGTCACTCCCAATGGGATTAATTGCCCGATATTCCTCCGACTGATCCCGCCAATGGGAAATATGGGAATTCCCACCTTTTTTATCACTTTTTGTAAAATATCTAAATCCATCGGCTGACGATCAGGTTTAGTTTGGGTCTGAAATACCGAACCAAACCCAATGTAATCAGCACCCAAAGCTTCTGCAGCGATGGCCTGCTTCAAATTTTGACAAGAAACACCAATGATTTTATTTTTACCAAGCAGTCGAAGGGCCATAGAATATTCAAGATCTTCCTGCCCCAGATGTAAACCATCAGCGCCTGAAAAAAGGGCCAAGTCAGCGCGGTCATTGACAATGAACGGTATTTGATGCCTGGTTATCTTTAAAACTTTACGACAAAAATCTAAAATCTCTTTTGTGCTGCCAATTTTATCCCGCAATTGTACTATATCAACGCCGCCTCGTACAGAATCTTTTAAAACTTGTAGAAGAGCGCCATAATCCAGCACCTGAGTATCTAAAATTAAATACAATTTAGCCGCGGCCAATAACTTTTTGCTCGAGCGCATACACCTTATACCGCAATGTTTTAAGCTTAGCGGATATCCGGGAATCAATCAATTTAGTCACTTCTTCCAATACCCGCAGGGACTCTTTAACCCGTTGGCTATTGGCCCAAAACACCGAGTTCAAATCCGTTCTTTTGGATTCACTGACAGACGTGGCACGCCCTACATCGCCTTGAATATGCCGAGCTTCAAGGGCTTTTTGGATATCTAATCCCGTCATGATGCCGGTCAGTCCATGACGAACATCTTTAAAAGCACGGGTCAAAGTCCTTTGATTCCAATTATATCGGCATAAATCTTCACAAACTCTTAATCCTTCTTTAGCACGATTAAAATTGGCATCCAAAATCCGGTAAAGAGGTTTAAGTGTCATGGCAAGGTAGCGTCACTCGCAGGAGCCCGCATTCTTTTTTATCTTTTCTATTATATTAGTCGTGGAAAACCCTTGAATATACTTAACAAACTCCACTTTCTTAACCAAATCTTCACCAACGACAGACTTCCCCTTCCAATCAGCGCCCTTGATCAAAATATCCGGCTTTATAACGGCGATAATTTTATACGGAGTAGGTTCGTTAAAAATAACGACAAAATCAACGCTTTCTAAAGCCGCCAGTACCGCGGCACGGGATTTTTGTCCAATGATGGGGCGGCTAGGACCTTTGATGCGATTAATGGAGGTGTCAGAATTAAGACCAACTATCAACACACGATTGCCTTTGCCTGCCTCTTCTAAATACTTCACATGGCCGATATGCATCAGGTCAAAACAGCCGTTGGTAAAAGCAACAGTCTTCCCCTGCCGACGCAAAGCCGGTAATTTTTTTAATAAAGCAGGTAAGCTAAGGATTTTATTGTTGATCGCCATAAGGAAGCATGGATTTTAACACAGGAACAAAAGAAATGGAAGGACTATAGCTCTTAGGTTATCATCCCCTAAGCAATCCCGTGGATGGCTTACGCCAGGGAATTTTCGACTAATTCGCAGATGCTATGAAAAATA
>CAZABZ010000245.1:0-1560 GCA_964483535.1 uncultured Planctomycetales bacterium
TCAATAAGACAGTAGCCACCGGCCGCATAATAAATATGCGGGAAGGATTCATGGAGCATCTCCAGGAGATGAGGGCCCTGAAGAAAGACTCTTATGTTTATGGTTAGAGGCCACTGTGACCTTGCTGCCCTCTTTTAATTTGTCGGCCCCTTCCACCACAACCACATCACCCACTGACAATCCATCCTTAATAGCCACGTTATCTTCCTGGGTGGCCCCAAGGGTGACCTCGCGCACGGTCACGGTATTGTCTGCTTTGACCAGAAAAACAAAAGATCCTTGAGGCCCTTGTTGTATCGCGGCCACCGGCACAATGATGGCCCCTTTGTCAACCTCTACAAGCAAATGAATATTAACGAACTGATTAGGGAACAAAGCATAATCTTTATTGTCGAAAATCGCCTTGAGCTTGACCGTACCGGTGGCGGGATCAATCTGGCTGTCAACGGCGGATAAATAGCCCGTTGCTATTTTCTTGGTTTCCTCACGATTATAGGCCTCTGCCGTCAGGCGCTCCCCTGCTTTATATTTGCTCCATACCTGAGGGAGATAGTCCTCAGGGATAGCAAATACAACTGTAATCGGTTGGAGCTTGGTGATCACGGCCAATCCCGTGGTATCGGTTGTCTGGACGATGTTACCCGCATCCTCCAGACGTAACCCGATCTGTCCGCTGACCGGTGCTGTGACATGCGCGTAAGTTAACTGTAATTTAGCATTGTTGACTTGGCCCTCATCAACCTGGACTGTCCCTTCATACTGACGCACCAAAGCATCCTGAGTGTCCAACTGTTGTTTGGGTATGGAATCCTGTGCCCACAAGACCTTGTAACGCGCCAAATCTAATTTGGCATCGCCTAATAAAGCCCGATCATGGGCCAGTTGCCCAAGGGCCAGGGCCAGTTGTATTGTAAAGGGCCGGTTATCAATTTCCGCCAACAGATCGCCCTGCTTGACAATCTGGCCTTCCTTGAATAATACTTTCATCAACTGCCCGCCGACAAGGTACTTGACCGTGACCGTATTAAGGGCAGTGACAGAACCCAAAGCGTTGATATAAATATTAATATCGCCTTTTTTTGCCGTCGCTGTAACAATAGGCGAATCGCTGGGAGCGCGCGGGCCCTTAGCATAGCCGTGCGAAGACATTTGGGATGCGTCGGTGGAGGCCTGGGGCTGTTTAGGCCAAAATTTATAAGCACCAAAAGCCGCCAGACAGATGATCACCACAACCCATATCCCAAAGGCCCTGTTCTTTATATGCCCTTCCTTCGGTTTCATCATCTACCCATCGCTATCTTGTTTATGCTGCCGATGATTCTGCATTTGTTCCCATTGGCTCATTTGATCCGCGCTGAGAAACTGGCTTAATTCTTGATTTTCATCTGATTTTAACTGTTTCATTTGACTGCGTATGCTCTCCTTGTCCTTGGAGGCGTCTTTCACGCTTTGCCAGAGCTCCTCGCGTTGGGAAGAATATTTTTCAATGATCGGCGTGACAGCGGTGACCTGGTCCTGGGTCAAATTTAATTTAGACTGCATCTTCGCGACAATATCAGC
>CAZABZ010000246.1:0-1553 GCA_964483535.1 uncultured Planctomycetales bacterium
CATCCGATTGTCGGCAAAATGATCGATAAGAAAACGAAATTTTACGTCAATGAAACCGGTAAGTTTGTTATCGGAGGCCCTCAGTGTGATACCGGGGTCACCGGCCGCAAGATCATTGTGGACACCTATGGCGGTGTCGTTCCTCACGGCGGGGGAGCTTTCTCCGGCAAAGACCCTACCAAGGTAGACCGTTCCGCGGCTTACATGGCGCGTTATATTTGTAAGAATATTGTTGCCGCGGGCCTTGCCAAGAAATGTATGCTGCAGCTTGGCTATGCCATAGGATTTCCCCAGCCGGTATCGGTGATGGTGGACACTTATGGGACGGGCAGGATTTCCGAACAGCGTTTGGTAACCTTAGTGCGTAAGCATTTTGATTTGTCCCCGCGCGGGATCATCAGCACCTTGGATTTACGCCGTCCGATTTATTTAAAGACTGCTTCCTATGGCCACTTTGGCCGTCCTGGATTTTCTTGGGAAAAAACCGACAAGGCCGCGGCCTTGAAGAAAGACGCATAAATGACGACTGATTACAAAGTCAAAGACATGAGTTTAGCCGCCTGGGGACGCAAAGAAATTGAAATTGCCCAGACCGAAATGCCGGGTCTCATGGCCATCCGCAAAGAATACGAAGGTAAACAGCCTCTTAAGGGTGCTCGTATTGCCGGTTGTATTCACATGACCATTGAAACCGCGGTTTTGATTGAAACCCTGATTAAATTAGGGGCACAGGTGCGCTGGTCATCTTGTAATATTTTTTCAACCCAAGACCATGCCGCCGCGGCCATTGCCGCCACCGGTGTGCCCGTTTTTGCCTGGAAGGGCGAAAGTCTCGAGGAGTATGACTGGTGCGTCAAGCAGACCATTTCTTGGCCTGACGGTCAGGGTCCCAACATGATTTTGGATGATGGCGGGGATTTGACCAAGGTTATCCATGATCAATATCCGCAATATTTAAAAAATATACGCGGTCTTTCAGAAGAAACAACGACCGGTGTCCATCGTCTCTATGAGATGATGAATAAAGGCACCTTGAAAGTACCGGCGATGAATGTCAATGATTCGGTCACCAAGTCCAAGTTCGATAATTTATATGGTTGCCGTGAGTCATTGATCGACGGCATTAAGCGCGCCACTGACCGTATGATCGCGGGCAAGGTCTGTGTCGTTGCCGGTTACGGGGACGTGGGCAAAGGCTGTGTGCAGTCTTTCAAAGGTCTGGGCGGGCGCGTTATCGTCACTGAAATCGACCCCATCTGCGCTTTACAGGCAGCGATGGAGGGCTATCAAGTGATGCCCATGAATGAAGCCGCCAAAATCGGTGATATTTTTGTAACAGCCACCGGTTGCGTTAATGTCGTTACAGGCCAACACATGGATGTTATGAAAAGTGGTGCTATTGTCTGCAATATCGGTCATTTTGATTCCGAAATAGAAGTGGCTTATTTGAACAAACGTAAAGATATCAAAAAGGTACAAATCAAGCCGCAGGTGGATGAGTATGTTTATCCCGACGGCAAGAAGATCATTATCCTGGCCGAAGGCAGATTAGT
>CAZABZ010000247.1:0-1542 GCA_964483535.1 uncultured Planctomycetales bacterium
CACCTGCTTTAAACTGACATGGTAAAACCCCCATGCCGCATAAATTGCTGCGGTGGATGCGTTCAAAGCTTTCAGCGATGACCGCCCGGATGCCGAGCAAGGCAGTGCCTTTGGCTGCCCAGTCGCGGGAAGAACCAGTCCCGTATTCTTTACCGGCCAGAACGATCAGCGGTGTATGGCTCTCTTTGTATTTCATGGCCGCGTCATAAATGAACATTCTTTCTTTTGAAGGCCAATATGTTGTCCATGGGCCTTCAGAGCCGGGCGCTATTAAATTACGCAACCGGATATTGGCAAAAGTGCCCCGGGTCATGACCCGGTCATTGCCACGGCGGGCGCCATAACTATTAAAATCTTTGGGATTAACGCCCTGCTGGATAAGATATTTTCCGGCAGGCGAATCTTGGGCAATGGCCCCTGCGGGAGAAATATGGTCCGTAGTAATGGAATCCGCCAGCATCACTAAGCATCTGGCTTGGTCGATGCCCTTGATGGGATTGATTTGTAATTTCATTCCCTCAAAATAAGGCGGATTTTGAATATAAGTGCTTTTAGTCTCCCAGCGGAAAAGATCGGATTTGGCGGTCTTAATGGCATTCCAATTTTTATTGCTATGGCCCACATTCTTGTAGCATCGACGGAAAATTGAGGCCTTGACGAATTTGCGCAAAACCTGAGTGATTTCTTGATGGGTCGGCCAAATGTCCTTGAGATAAACCGGATTACCTTTTTTATCTTTGCCTAAGGGTTCATGGTTAAAATCAATGTCCACGCGTCCGGCTAAAGCATAGGCCACGACCAAAGCGGGTGAAGCCAAAAAATTAGCTTTAGTGTACGGATTTATACGGCCTTCAAAGTTACGGTTACCGGAAAGCACCGAAGCCACCACCAATTTGCCTTTGGTAATAGCGCTGGCAACAGGCTCGGGCAACGGGCCTGAATTACCGATGCATGTTGCGCATCCATAGCCCACGATATTAAATTTGATTTTATCTAAGTATTTTAATAACCCTGCTGTTTTCAAATATTCTTCCACCACCCGGGAGCCCGGCGCGAAAGAAGTTTTGACATAATGAGCAGGCTCCAAACCTTTTTCAACGGCTTTTTTAGCCAAAAGGCCGGCGCCTATCAGCACCGACGGGTTTGAGGTGTTGGTACAGCTGGTGATGGACGCGATGACAACAGCTCCATGACCAATGGTTTCATCTCCATCCACCGCAACTGTTCGTGTTAAATCACCCGAAGCCAAGCCATAACCACGAGCAGCAACGTCCGTTGTTAAGGATTGGAGGAACGTAGTTTTCAAATCTTTTAAAAGCACTCTGTCCTGCGGGCGTTTGGGGCCTGCCAGGCATGCTTCGACTGTTGACAGATCTAATTCCAGAATATCTGAATAAACACACTCAGCTGTTTGTGCCGTGTAAAAGAGGCCCTGAGCTTTATAATATTTTTCAACCAAGGCAACTTCCGCGGCGCTTCGTCCTGACAATTTTAAAAATTTAAGCGTTTCATCGTCTATAGGGAATAAGCCGATGGTTGCCC
>CAZABZ010000248.1:0-1528 GCA_964483535.1 uncultured Planctomycetales bacterium
GCCGCCGGGGGCTCTTCGACTTTCATACTGGCGGCAGGCTTTTCCTGCGCGCTCAAGGCGGCATTGACTTCAGCTTCTTTGGAATTATCCGTAACCGCTTGAGCAAAAATAACTTTTGTCCCTGACAAAAAAGCGCAAAGGACAAAAAAAGTGATCGATAAAAGAATTTTTTTCAGCATGGGTCAATTATAGGTTCTATGAATTGGACTGTCAATTGACATCACTATTATTATTCGTGATGGGACATTTCCAGGTTTACAAATTTGACAAATTCTTTAAAGAATTTCATTTTCACCGAACCCGTAGGTCCGTTGCGCTGTTTGGCGATGATCGCCTCAGCAATGCCGCGGTTTTCCTCAGTCGGATTATAATATTCCTCGCGCATCAAAAGCACAACCACATCCGCATCTTGTTCAATGGCCCCGGATTCACGTAAATCAGAAAGCTGTGGCCGATGGTCCTGGCGGCTTTCCACCGCGCGCGATAGCTGGCTAATGGCAATCAAAGGGACACCAAGCTCACGCGCCAACGCTTTCAAAGAACGGGAAATTTCCGAAATTTCCTGTTGACGGCTTTCTGATTTGGTGGGTCCTTGCATCAACTGCAAATAATCCACGATCACAAGGCCTATGTTGTGGGCGGCTTTTAAACGCCGGGCCTTGGCCCGCAGCTCCAACATGGAAATAGCCGGAGTATCGTCAATAAATATAGGGGCATTCGACAGGCGTCCGGCCGCTTTCGTCAGCAACGGCCAATCGGACGGCGAAAGGAATCCGGTGCGGACTTTATGGGCATCCACCTGGGCTTGAGAACACAGCATGCGCTGGACTAATTGTTCCTTGGACATTTCCAGAGAAAAAATAGCCGCCGGGATATTATGTTCAAGACAGGCGTGCTCAACGATGGAAACGGCAAACGCGCTTTTCCCCATCGACGGGCGTCCCGCGATGATGATCAAATCAGAATTTTGCAGGCCCGAAGTTTTTCCGTCGAAATCCGTAAATCCCGTCGGAACTCCTGTGATGGATTTTTTATGCTGGTATAAAAGATCGATGTTTTCAATGGCCCCTTTGACAATCTCTTTAATATGGACAGCCTGTTGCTTTTGCTTGGCATCGGCGATCTCAAAAATCAACTGTTCCGCCGTATCCACCAACCCGTCGATATCCACATTAACACCGTAGCTTTTAGAAATAATTTCAGTGGCGTTTTTGATCAGCTGGCGCTGTATGCCCTTTTCCTTGACGATGTCGATGTAGTATTGCGCGTTGGCCGCGGTGGGGACAAAATCCGCCAACTGTGATAAGTAGGAGAGGCCGCCCAGGCTTTCTAACTGCCCGGTGTTTCTAAGCCAATCGGAAAGGGTAATGATATCCACCCTTTTACGTTGGGAATATAGCTGGATGACCGCGTCAAAAATCTTCTGGTGGGCGGTCTCATAAAAATAAAAGCTATCAAGGTGTTCAATGGACACCCCGATAGCTTCTTCGGAAATCATCATGGCCCCCAAAACCGCTTTTTCAGCGTC